>JAILLM010000110.1 GCA_024693165.1 Bacilli bacterium
CATTAATAAGAAAGTTTACTATAAACGATCATTTTAATTTATATGCTGGTTTTTTTGACTTTGCTATTATTATGATACTAGGAAGTTTTGGATACTTCTTTAAAGTTAAAAAACAACATATATATTGGAATACTATATTAATAGTTATTACTATTATTAATTTAATAAATGGTATTTATTATAAATTCTTTACTAACTTTGTTACAATCGGGCTGGTTGAATCACTAGGACAAACTGGTGAGGTTACTGATGCTGTATTCTCAAGACTTGATTGGAAGAACTTTGTATATTTACTAATGCCAATATTATTCATATCTTTATTTATATATTTAAAGAAAAAAGATTATTTTAATTATGTAGAAAAACTAGAGAATAGCAGAAAACTATTGGTTAACGTTTTAATCATTGGTGTAATTTGTTTATTTGTAAATATTTCTACACTTGAAGGAAAAGATGTATCTAGACTTACTAAACAATGGAATAGGGAATACATTGTTCAAAGATTTGGCATTGTAATCTATCAAGTAAATGATATTATTCAAACAACTGCTACTCATTTATCTACAATCTTTGGTAAAGAAGAAGCTTATGATAGATTTATTGAATACTATGAAGAAAATCCATATGTTGAATCAAGTAATAAATATACTAATGTATTAAGTGGTTATAATGTTATCTCGGTTCACTTAGAAAGCATAATGAATTTCTTAATTGGACTTAAGATTAATGGAGTAGAAGTAACTCCAAACTTAAATAAACTAGTAACTGAATCAATGTATTTTGATAATTTCTATTCACAAGTATCCGTTGGTACTTCAAGTGATGCAGAGTTTACTTTAAATACATCACTTATGCCAGTTCAAAGTGGTACAGTATTTGTTTCTTACTATAATAGAACATATCAATCACTTGAAAGTTTATTAAATGAAAAGAATTATTACACATTCTCAATGCATGGCAATAAAGCATCAATGTGGAATAGAGATAAAATGTATCCATATCTAGGATATCAAAGATTTTATGCTGAAGATGATTATGAAATAGATGAAATCGTAGGACTTGGTTTATCAGATAAATCATTCTTTAAACAATCTAGTAAGAAAATTGAAGAAATTCAAAAGATGGTTAATGAGTCAGATGAATTCTCAAACTACATGGGAACTATGATTATGTTATCTAATCATACACCATGGCAAGATCCTATCTATCTTGAAGGTGTAGATGCATTTGATATTAATTATCATACCGGAAAGATTGATCCGTTAACTAAGACTGAAATAGTTTATGACTATCTTGAGGGTAATGAAATGGAAACTCTAGGAAGATATATTCGTGCTGCTCATTATGCAGATGAACAACTAGGAACATTTATTAATTATGTTAAAGAATCTGGTAAGTATGAAAACACTGTATTTATTCTATATGGTGATCATGCAGCTCAAATAGGTAGAAAACAATTCAGTCACTTTGTTAACTTTAATCCTGAAACAGGACTTGATTATGAACAAGATGATCCAAATTATATTGATTTTGATCAAACTGAATTTGAATTATACAAAAAAGTTCCATTTATTATTTGGACTCCAAATGGTAAATTGGATACAGGTAAATATTCATATCCAATGGGTATGATAGATATATTACCAACAATATCTAATATGTTAGGACTTAAACCTACATATGCATTAGGTAATGATATATTTAATATTAAGAATAATAATACAGTAGTATTCCCTAATGGAAACTTCTTAACTGATAAAGTATATTATTATAGTTCTAAAGGAACATATAAATTATTAACAGAAGATAAAAAAGCTTCTACAACATTAGATATTGACTATATTACTAATAAAATCAAATATACTGAGGACATATTACAAACAAGTAATGATATAATAGTATATGATCTTATTAAAGAACAAAAAGAAAGAAGTGATTCCTCTGAAAACAGCAAAGCAAAAAACTAAAAAGGAAAGAAATCCATTAGTAAAAAAATCAATTATATTTGTAGTTATAATTGTAATAGTTATGACTTTAATTGGATGTGCTTTATTCTTCTTATTTAAAGGTGATGATAAGAAACCTCAAGAAGTAGTTAAAACAACTTTAAGTACTCTTGATCAATATGGTTATACTTTAGATGATTTAGATACTGAACTTTATAAAACTGAGTTTAATACACTTAAAGCTAATTTAGAATCAGAAACTATTAATTATGAAGAATATGCATCATCAATTGCTAAATTATTTGCTATTGACCTTTATACAATTTCAAATAAATTAAATAAGTATGATGTAGGTGGAACTGAATTTATTTATCCATCTTCAAAAGATAACTTCCAATTAAAAGTTGAAGATACTATTTATAGATATGTTGAAGATAATTCTAAAGGAACTAGAAAACAAGATCTACCAACTGTTTCTAAAGTAACTGCTTCAACAAAGACTACAAAATATACTTATAAACCTGAATCTGATAACTCAATAAAACAAGATTTTGAAGGTTATAGTGTGAAAGTAACACTTGAATATGAAAAGAAACTTGATTATCCAACAAGTTTAGACTTAACTATTATTAAAGAAGATAACAAGTTATATATTGCTGAAATAAAATAAACTATTTACATAGTTTATTTTTTTGTTGCATATGAACCATAGATTCTTTATAATAAATCGCATAGGTGAACATAGTATGGAAGACAAGATAAAAGAATTAACTAAAGTTTTATCAGTATTACA
>JAILLM010000053.1 GCA_024693165.1 Bacilli bacterium
TGTTTGATATAAATAACATTAGTATTTATTTTGTAGCTGAATTCTGATTCTTTATATATATCATCATTTTCATTATCGTTGTTTTTAATTAGAATTCTTTTTTTACCTGAATCTAGTTTAAAGTAGATTTCTTCCCTTGAATCAGTAAAAGAATCTTTAACTTGACTTACAAATGTTTTACCATCTAGTGTTTCTCTTGTTACATTAGTTGCTTTTTCATTTCTTAGAAATGCAGTTATTATTAAACTAATTGTAGTTATTAAAATAAGTACACTACAAGTAATTATAAATTTTTTATTTTTCATGTGTTTCACCTAGTGTAATTATATCATTTTTATTATTGTAAGGGTATTTATTTATGTTATAATTTAAATAGAGTGAGGTTATGTTTATGAGTAAGAATTTAATAATCTATTTTAGTAGAGCGGATGAAAATTATGGGGTTGGCTATGTTGATAAAGGAAATACAGAGGTCGTAGCTGAATATTTAAGAGATTTAATTGGAGCTGATATGTTTAAAGTTGAACCTTTAAAAGCTTATGCTAAAGATTATGCAACTTGCATTCAAGAAGCTAAAGCAAGAATACACAATGCTCCGATTATGGATAATATTACTGATATTAGTTCATATGATACGATTTATGTTATGAGTCCAATTTATTGGGGAACTTTTGCACCTGAAATGGAAACTTGTTTATCAGGTATTAATTTTACTGGTAAAAAGATTAGAGTTATAAGTACTCATGAAGGAAGTGGCCTTGCTAACATGGTTGAAGATGTTGAAAAGGTATGTAAGGGTGCAGATGTAGATCATAATGGTCTTGCGATAGTTGGTCGTGAGGCAGGAGACTCTTTAGAAAAATTAAAAGCTTGGATTTAGCCATAAGCTAAGCCAGGTTATACGCTGGTTTAGCACAGTTGGTAGTGCAACGCCCTCGTAACGCGTAGGTCGGAGGTTCAAGTCCTCTAACCAGCACCATTTATAATTTAAGGGATGTTAATCCCTTTTTAAATATTCGATAGGAGGTATTATGAAAACAGAAAAAAATATTTTAATTGCCTTTTTATTAAACATTTTATTTTCAATTATTGAATTCTTTGGTGGAGTATTTACTGGTAGTATTGCAATCATAAGTGATGCTGTTCATGATTTAGGCGATGCTTTTAGTATCGGGGTATCTTATTTTCTTGAAAAGAAAAGTAAAAGAGTACCTGATGATAAACATACTTATGGTTATATAAGATATTCAGTACTTGGTAGTGTAATTACTACATCTATTTTAATTGTTGGTTCAATATTTGTATTATATGAATCAATAAAAAGACTTATTAATCCAGTTGAAGTAAATTATGATGGAATGATTTATTTTGCAATCTTTGGTGTAATTATTAACTTACTTGCAAGTATAGTTACTAAAGATGGTGATTCTCTAAATCAAAAGTCAGTTAATCTACATATGCTTGAAGATGTATTTGGTTGGGTTGTTGTTTTAATTGGTTCAATACTTATGAAGTTTACTGATATCACATATATTGATTCAATTCTTTCAATCTTAGTTGCAGTATTTATTTTAGTTAATGCACTTAAAACATTTAAAGAAGTGTTAGATGTATTCTTAGAGGTTACACCTAAAGATGTTGATTTAAAAGAACTAAGAAAGCATTTACTTAAAGTTGATGATGTTAAAGATATTCATCATATTCATGTAAGAAGTGTAGATGGAATTAATAATTATGCAACTCTACATGCGGTAGTTAATAAGTATTCTAAAAAGGTTAAAGATGATATAAAAGAAGAGTTGGAAGAACATGGTATAGTTCATTCAACTATTGAACTAGAACTTCCTGATGAAGAGTGTCATAGTGATCACTGTGAAGTTAAAATGAATACTCATAGTCATCATCACCATCATCATTAAAATCTCTATTTTTAGAGATTTTTTTATTTTTAAAAATAATAGTTGATTCTCTAGTTAACTCGAGTATTATGATTGCATCAGAAAAGAGGAAATTATATGCAAAATGAATTATTAGGTAAACTATTTCAAGAAAATAAAAATGTAATAGTTGAAGGTGGAGTTAACTCTGGTAAGACTATGAATGTTTTATTTCCAATCGTAGATAGTATTATCGAAAGAAAAGAAAGTCTAGTGGTATTAGACTCTAAAGAAGAATACCTAAATAAGTATTATGAGAAGTTTTATGAAAATGATTATAATACTATAGTTATTAACTTGAGAGATCCAAGTTCAAGTGAAGGATGGAATCCGCTTTTCTATCCATATGAGTTATTTAAATCTGGTGATTTAGATAATGCTCAAGCAGAAATTGATAGAATTGGTAAAACTATTTTTTATGATAAAAAAGTTTTAGATCCATTCTGGATTGATTCAGCTAAAGATTTATTTACTGGTATGTGTTTAGGATTATTTGAAGATGGAACTGAAGAAGAGATAAACTTAAATAGTATTAATAATATGTTTAACTCTATTGGTAAAAAGTTTAATGATACAACTATTGATAAAGCTTACTTTACTAGTAAAGGTGAAAATTCTGCATCATATGTTTATGCATCATCAACAATCTTAGCACCTAAAGAAACTAAAGGTGGTATCTTAGCAACTGCTAAACAAAAATTAAGATTATATGTAAGCAGAGAAAATTTATCTAAAGTATTATCTAAAACAATATTTACTTTACTATCCGATCTTAATTGAACTAAGATTGAATAAATTTGAGAAATAAACATTGAAACAATGTCATTAACAAATGATTTTTCTTCATCTTTTCCAATTATAATAATCGCAGTTGGTTTATTAACGATATCCTTAATATCAAAAGTAGTATTAGATAATACTTTAGATAAATTTTCTCTACTTACATATAATCTTAATTTTTGTTTAGCAGTTGCTAAGATTCCACCTTTAGTTTCTGTAGGTGCTAAGATTGTTGATGATGCATAAACACATGGTGCAGAATTTTCACCTTTACTAGTAAAGTATGCTTTATCAACAGTTGTATCATTAAACTTTTTATCAATAGAGTTAAACATATTATTAATACTATTTAAGTTTATCTCTTCATCAGTTCCATCTTCAAATAATCCTAAACACATACCAGTAAATAAATCTTTTGCTGCATCAGTCCAGAACGGATCTAAAACTTTTTTATCATAA
>JAILLM010000073.1 GCA_024693165.1 Bacilli bacterium
CATTAAATGGATTACATCAACATATTCAAACTAATATTAGTGATTCAATTTTTGAAATGAATAATAATTGTGAACGTTTATCATTTAGTTTTGTAGATATAAACAATAGGAGGATTAATTTTAGTATAGAAGAATTTACATCTAAAAAATCAACACCAATGAATTTATTAGCACCAATAGGTTATGGAACAAAAAAACCAAATTTTTTACCATTATTTTTTCTATATAATTTTGACTTTATTAGAAGAAACAAAAGTAAGATGAATTGTTTTATTGATACTAAAAAAATACTTGTTGATAAATTCCCACTACCTATGAATAATCAGTTTAGATATTATGCTAGATTTAGTAATCAGTGTGATTTATT
This sequence comes from Bacilli bacterium, assembly GCA_024693165.1. GTDB lineage: Bacteria > Bacillota_I > Bacilli_A > RF39 > UBA660 > UBA6985. The sequence continues at coordinate 368 of JAILLM010000073.1, forward strand.
AGAATTTGCAAATACAGATTCTTTATCATTTTTAGAAGTTGAACTTGATAATAATAGTTATAAAAAGGATAATATTGAATATATCTACGATGGACAAAATTCATTAAGTGAAATTGTTGTGTATTTAGAAAAAAGAACAATAAATATAAATTTTTTTCCAAGTTTTAATATGAATAAAGACTTAGAGGGGAGTTTTAAAATTTCCCCGGATAAAGTAATGGGGTATATAGAGGGTATATATAGTATAAAAAAAGAAGAGTATAAAATCATTATAAAAATAATTCCAGAGAATGGATGGAAATCAATTCCTAATTCATTTGTTACAAAAATGATATTAAAACCCAATTCTATATTTTGTAGATGGAGTAAAAATTATGATTTCACAGAAGAAATTGATATTAAAAATAAATTAGTTAAATCAATGTGGAAAAATAATAATTAAATTAAAATTAATTGTTCGTAAGATTAAGATATTACGATTAATCAAAGTAGTTATGAAAATAACTACTTTTTATGTTATAATTTTTATGAATAAAAAAGGAAGTGATTTCTATGAATGATAATAAAACTAATATAAACTGGTATCCTGGTCATATGGCTAAAACTAAAAGAGAGATTAATGATTTATTACCATTAATTGACTTAGTTTATGAAATTGTTGATGCAAGAATACCTCAATCTTCTAGAATTGAAGATATAGATAATATTGTTAAGAATAAACCTAGAATAATTATTATGACTAAAAAAGATTTATGTGATCTAGAAGAAACTAATAAATGGATTAATAAATATAGAAATGAAGGTCACACAGTAGTTTTAGTTAATTTAAATAATAATGACGATTTAAAATATGTTTTAAATGAAACTAAAAAGATTGGTGAAGAAATTAATAAAAAACGTATTGAAAAAGGTTTAAGAGAAAAAGAATTAAAAGCATTAGTAGTCGGTATTCCAAATGTAGGTAAATCAACATTCATTAATAGAATGGTTGGTAAAAAAGTTGCTGGCGTAGGTAATATGCCAGGTGTAACTAAAAACCTTGTATGGCTTAAAACTAAATCTAATATACTTTTACTAGATACTCCTGGTATTTTATGGCCTAAGTTTGATTCACAAGAAGTTGCCAGAAATTTAGCTGCTATGAGTGCAATAAAGATGGAAGTATATGATAATGACGAAGTGGCAATTCATGTACTTAATAAATTAAGTAAATATTATCCAAACTATTTAGAATCTAGATATGGATTAACTGAATTTGATAATGATGATATCGGTGAAATGTATGATAGAATTGGTAAAAAATTAGGTTATATCATTAGAGGTGGAGAAATAGATTACGCTCGTGTTTCTACATCAGTTATTAATGATATTAGAAATGAAAATATAAAAGGAATTACATTCGATAGAATATAATGGAAATTGAAGGATTTTTAATTGATAGTGAAGTATATGATTTATCTCCGATAGAAAGTATACCTAACTATCAATTTTTATCGTTAGAAGATATATTATCTGAGTTAAAGAAGAATTATAAAAAGAATAAGAAATTGTGTGAACTTATTGAAATGCATTTAGCAACTTTAGATAATATGCGTTATGAGCGTAAACTTAAAAATGAAGGATATAAATATATTGCAGGTGTAGATGAAGTAGGTAGAGGGCCTTTATGTGGTCCGGTTGTTACTTGTGCTTGTATTTTACCTGATAATTATTCACTTCCAGGACTTACTGATTCAAAGAAAATCAGCGAAAAGAAACGTGAAGAGTTATATGAAATATTAATAAAAGATTGCATTTATTCAATCGGAATTAAAGATAATAAAAGAATAGATGAAATAAATATTCGAGAAGCCACTATCGAAGCTATGTATGATGCTATTAATAATTTAAGTGTAAAACCTGATTATGTACTAATTGATGCTATGGAATTACCTAAATTAGATATGCCATATAATGCTATGATTAAAGGCGATTTTAAATCAGCATCTATTAGTGCTGCATCTATTATTGCTAAAGTTACAAGAGATAGAATGATGATTGAATTAGATAAAAAATATCCAGAATATGGATATGCAAAGCATAAAGGATATCCAACTAAAGATCATATTGAAGCAGTAAAAAAATATGGAGTTAAAGACTTCTACAGGTTTACATTTGCGCCAATAAATGAAATAATTAATAAAGGTGATATCAATGGGTAAGGATAAAACAGAAAAAGAAACTAAAACATCTAAAATAGAACCTAAAATAGATGAAATTCAAAGAAGAAAAATAGTTGATATTATTACTAATAAATATATAGTTAGTTCAACTCTTTTAACTATAAGTATTTTTATTATAGAAATGTTTTTAAGATATCTTACTGAATCATCATTTAATGATTTTGGAGTAGTAAGAATATTCATTAGTTCTTTAATTATAGGAATGGGTATTTCATGGATATTACATTTCTTTAAAAGAATTATTGCAAGAGTAATAAATGCAATACTTATAGCGGTAGTAGGTATTTACGCCTTCGTAGAATTACTTTTATATAATTTGATTGGATTCTACATGGGTATGGGTAATGCAGAACAAGGTACTAAAGTTGGAGAATTTATTGATTCTACTATTAAGACTATGAATATACATCATGCAAGTCTTTTAATAGTTACAGTTGTACTTGTAGTTTTATATATATTTATAGATATATATGTATCTAAAAAAGCTTATAAACCAAGAAGAAGAAAGTTTAGTAAAGCTCTTTTAATTAATATGATCCCATTATTAGTAATTGGATTATTATGTACATTCTATTATCACACAGTAAGAAGCAAATCTTATCAAAGTGAATTACAAGCAACATCTAATTATAGTTTATGGCTATATCCAGAAAACTCTAACTTAACAGTTAATAATTATGGTGTAGTTATGTATATCTTCTTAGATATTAAAAATCAAATTACAGGAATTGATTCTGAATATATTATGAATCTTGAAATGCAAGAAGTGGTTCAAGAAGAAAAGAAAGAAGAACCAGTTACTGATTACACAAGAATTATTGATGATTCTGCTTGGGATGAACTTATAGCTAATACATCTGATGGTACTTATAATTCACTTAATAACTACCTAAAGAATAGAAGTATCACACCTAAGAATGATTATACTGGTATGTTTAAAGGTAAAAACTTAATTATTATTCTTATGGAATCTGTAAATGAAATAGCTATATATAATGAAGAATATTTCCCAACATTATATAAGATGTATCATGAAGGAATTAGTTTTAAAAATAACTATAGTCCAAGAAATAACTGTTCAACAGGTAATAATGAAATGACTGTTTTAACAAGTTTATGGACTATTAATAACACATGTACAGCAAATGCATATTTAAAGAATAAATATTCTTATGCTTCATTTAATATATTTAATAGAGCAGGTTATAAGACTGCTGCATTCCACGATTACACTCAAAAGTTCTACTTAAGAGGTACAACTTTACCTAATATGGGTGCAGGTGCATACTATGGTGTAGAAAAACTAGGTATACCTTATTCAACAAGTTATACTGAAGCAGATGATAAAGATATGTTTAAAGCTGCAAAAGATTATTATATGAGCGATGCTCCATTTATGGTTTACTTTGCATCAGTAACACCACATCAATCTTATGTTGCAAGTCAAACATGTTCAGATAGATATTTCACTAAATATAGAAATTTAGGATACTCTGAATACTTATCTAGATACTTATCTAAAATGCAAGTATTTGATGAAGCAATGAAAGAACTTCTTGATGAATTAAAAGCTGCTGGTGAACTTGATAATACAGTAATAGCTATGTTTGGGGACCATTTCCCATATGGATTAAATGATAATGATATTAATGATTTCTTTACAAAGAATAATGCCGGTTATACAATCAATAGAAACTCTACAACTAACAAGAATGTAGATAAGACTCCAATGTTAATTTATAATGCCGCAATGGAAAAACCTATCGAAGTAACAGATTATACAACTATAATTGATTTACTTCCAACACTTTTAAATCTATTTGATATGGATTATGATCCAAGACTTTATTTAGGAACAGATGCTTTAAGTGAAACACATGTATCACGTGCATACTTTAGTGATAAATCTTGGGTTGATGAAAATGGTTTCTATTATGCCCCAACTAATAAGATGACTTATACTGGAGATACAAAGTATGATGCTACTACAATTGCTAGTATTAATAAAGAAATTTCTACTAGACAAAACATGAGTGCAACAGCTATTCAAAATAACTATTTCAAATACCTTTATGAAGGTTTAGAGAAGTATAAAAAGGTTGAAGAACCAACTACAACAAGTGGAGAATAAAATTTAAGGAAAGTGTCAAACACTTTCTTTAATTTTGTATTAGTTTAAAATTTTAGTGTTGACATTATATTTATTAGTATCATATAATTCAACTTGACTTAAAAGTTTAAATCATGATTATATATAAAATGAAAGAGGGAGTTAAATTGACTAAATTAGTAATAGTGGAATCTCCAGCTAAGACACATACAATTGGATCTTACTTAGGTAAGGAATATAAAGTAGTTTCTTCTAAAGGACATATTAGAGATTTAGCAACTACTGGTAAATTTGGTTTAGGTGTAGATATAGATAATAACTTTGAACCAAATTATATTTCTATTAAGGGTAAGACTAAAGATATAAAACAACTTAAGAAAGATATTAAAGAATCTGACTTTGTATATCTTGCAACCGACCCAGACCGTGAAGGAGAAGCAATTTCTTGGCACCTTTATGATGCTTTAGGGATTAAAGATAAAAACTATGAAAGAATAGTATTTAATGAAATTACTAAACCTGCAGTCGAAGATGCATTTAATCATGCAAGAAAGATTGATATGGATTTAGTTAAGTCTCAAGAAACAAGAAGAATTCTAGATAGAATTATTGGTTTTAGATTATCTAAATTAATGAGAAGTAAAACTGATGGAACAAGCGCTGGTAGAGTACAATCAGTAGCTTTAAAATTAGTTGTTGATAGAGAAAGAGAGATAAGAAGCTTTATTCCTGAAGAATATTGGGAAATCGTAGCGCATATCAATGATCTTGATTTTGATTTAGATAAATATAAAGACAAAAAATTAGAAATACATTCTAAAGAAGAAGTAGATAAAATCTTAGGTGCGTTAGGTGATGAATATATAGTATTATCTATTGATAAAAAAGCTAAGAAGAGAAATTCTTTAATGCCATTTATTACAAGTACACTTCAACAAGTTTGTATTAATAAATATGGATTTAATTCAAGCAAAGTTATGAGTATAGCTCAAAAATTATATGAAGGTATTGATATTGGATCAGATACTGTAGGTTTAATTACATACATGAGAACTGATTCAACAAGACTTTCTCCAATTTTTATTAATGAAGCATTTGATTATATTAAATCAAATTTTGGCGAAAAATATGTTGGAGTAGTAAAACAATCTAAAAAGAAAGAAAATGTTCAAGATGCGCATGAAGCTATCAGACCAACTTCAGTAATGCGTACACCTGAATCAATTAAGAGATATTTAAGTGATGATGAATATAAAGTATATTCAATTATTTATGCACGTGCATTAGCATCACTAATGGCACCAGGTGAAACATTAACTACTACTATTAACTTAGATAATAATGGATATAACTTCAAGACAACTGGTACAGTTGAAACATTTGATGGTTTCTTAAAAGTATATAGAGACTTCTATAACAGTGAAGAAAAAGAATTACCTGATAATATTAAAGAAGGAGATATCTTAAAATCTAGAGATATTGAAACTCTTCAAAAGTTTACTAAACCAGCTCCACGTTATACTGAAGCAACTTTAATTGAAGAAATGGAGCGTCTTGGTATTGGTAGACCATCAACTTATGCTCAAACTATGAAAACTATTAAACAAAGAGATTATGTTGAAACTAAAGACAAGAGATTTATTCCTACTGAAACAGGTTTTGAAGTAACTGATAAATTACAAGAATTCTTCTCAGATATTATTAATGTTACATATACAGCTGAGATGGAAGATGAACTTGATAAGATTGCTGATGAAAAATTAGATAATGTAAAAGTACTTAGAGATTTTTATGATAAATTTGCACCACTTCTAGACAAAGCATTTAAAGAAATGGAAAAGACTCAACCACAAGAAACTGGTGAAACTTGTCCTGAATGTGGATCTCCACTTGTAATTAGAAAATCTAGATATGGTCAATTTGTTGCATGTTCTAACTATCCAGAATGTAAGTACATTCAACAAGAAGAAAAAGAAGAAAAACCTGTTGTTGAAGTTTGTAAATGTCCAACTTGTAAAGATGGAATGATTATTGAACGTTTAACTAGGAAAGGTAAAGTATTCTATGGATGTTCTAGATTCCCTAAATGTAAGACAGCTTATTGGGATAAACCAACCGGAGAGCTTTGTCCTGAATGTAATTCAATGTTAGTTGAAGGAAAAGATGGAATAAAGTGTTCTAAATGTGATTATGAGGGTTAGTATATTTATACTAACTCTTTTTTATGATATTATTTATATGGTGATACTATGGCAGAAGATGTTAAACTTACAATTAGATTTCCAAGCGAAACCGATAAGAATGCATGGCTAGACTTTGTTAAAGATGCAAGAAAGTTTTATAGTGATGCAACACCACTTGGATTTAAGAGTGAAGAGTATTATAGAGAATGGTTAAATAAATTAATAAATTTAAATATAGGTACAACACTTAAAGAAGGTGAAGTACCTCAATCAACTTTCTTTATGTTTCAAGGACCGAGAATAGTTGGTTATTTAACAATAAAAAGAAAAACTATTAATGGTAAACCGATTGGTCAAGTTTATTTAAATATTAGACCATCAGATAGAAAAAAAGGATTTGGTACAAAACTTTTAACTGCTGCATTAAATAAATGTAGAGAAATTAATTTAAAACAAGCACTTATTTCATGTCCAGAAGAATCTATTGGTAGTATAAAAATAATTGAAAAAGCTAATGGAAGATTAATAGAAACAAAATTCTTAAACGGAACAGAAATAAAGATGAGAATATACTTAATCGATTTATAAGATTAAGTTTTTTTATTTGACTATAGAAATACTTAATGTTAATATACATTACAAATGAAGGTGATTTGTATGGAAAATAATATTAAAAAAATAAAGGAAAATAAGAATGCTTTTATTTATAGTGCTAGTTTATATCGTGCAATGGCAGATTATTCTGAAAATCAAAATAGTAATACTGTAAAATGTTTATTAACAGCAATATCTAATTCTGAAAAAAGAGGTTCAATTATATTACCTGATTTAAGAAGAGGAAATTCACTTGCATTAGCGTTACAGTCAAATTTCTATAGAGCTGTAGAATTAATGTTAATGTACGCTAATGATTTACATCTTTCACTTGATAAAGTATCATTTAATGAAGATTATTCTGAACCAAGAAATTTAAGAGAAGAATTATTATATTCTATGTATACTTCTGATAAAACACCTTCTTATAGTTTTATTAAATTTCTTCTTAGTGAACCTACTTCTGACAATTTTTGTAGTACAATAACAAGTGTGCATGATGAATATGAGTCCTTTGACAGATTATGCTCTTATTGTAATATTACTGAAGAAGAAAAAGAAAATCATTTAGAAAAAAAACTAGAAAAAAGAAACTAATCATTTTATAAGATTGGTTTCTTTTTATTTGTATTATTATATTAATTAGATTATAATTTTATTGATAGGTGGTAATAATATGCATTCAGTATATATTCATATTCCTTTTTGTTCCCATATATGTTCTTATTGTGATTTCACTAAGTTATTACATTTAGAACCATTCGTAGATGATTATTTAGAAAATCTACAACAAGAGATTCTAGATAATTATGATGGTGAAAGATTAAAAACTTTATACATAGGTGGTGGTACACCATCATGTTTAACTAGAAAAGAACGTATTAAATTATTTCAAATACTTGAAATCTTTATTAAAGATTCTGATTGTGAATATACAATTGAATGTAATCCAAGAGATATTACTGAAGAATTCTTAGACGATATCGTAGCAGCTGGTGTTAATAGAATAAGCATTGGCGTTGAATCATTTGATGAAGAAAATCTAAAGATTCTTGAAAGAAAAGCTGACTTTAAAGATTTAGAAAAGAAAATAGAATTAATTAAAAATCGTGGAATAGATAATATTAATATAGATTTAATGTATGCATTACCTAACGAATCTTTAAAAGTGCTTAAAGAAGATTTAAAGAAATTTATTAAACTTAAAGTAGCTCACATAAGTACTTATTCTTTAATGATTGAAGATCATACTAAATTAGGTAATAGTAAGATTGATTATGTTCCTACTGAATTGGATGCTAAAATGTTTGATACTATTTGTGCAAAACTAAAGAAAAATGGATTCATACATTATGAAGTATCTAACTTTGCTTTACCTGGGTTTGAATCAAAACACAATTTAAACTATTGGGATAATGGTGAATATTATGGATTTGGACTTGGTGCATCAGGATTTAAAGCAGGATTTAGATATACTAATACACGTAACTTAAGAGAATATAACGAAGGTAATTATCGTAAAGAAAATGAACTTATGTCATATAAAGACATGATGGATAATGAACTTATGTTAGGTTTTAGAAAGTTAAAAGGAATTAACGTAGATGAATTCTATGAAAAGTATGGTGAAAACATTCAAGATGTCTTCCCAAAGATAAATGATTACCTTAAATCAGGGGATTTAATTTATAAAAAAGGTTATTTATCTATACCTGAAGATAAGATCTATGTAATGAATGAGATACTTGTAAATATCTTGTAGATTATTGAATGATATTAGTGCTCGTGCTATAATTCAAAATAGATAAAGGGTGATTAAATAATGAAAAATAAATTAAAATTTAGTTTATTATTAATGATTTTAATGCTTATACCAACTTGTGTATTTGCAGCTTCAATTGAAATTGGTTCAGCTAAAAATGAGGATGGTAAGGCATCTTGGTCAGTTGTTTATAAAGGAGATAAATTATCTACTGGTGATGTATTTAATTTAAATGCATACGGAAATGATAATGGAATGGTAACTTGTTCTGTAACTTATTCATCTCCATTATTAGAAACAGGTGCAGTCGCAGCTGATAAGGAAGTACCATCAAGTGGTTTAACAATTGGTACTTTAAAATGTGAAACAACTAGTACTGAAAATCAACCAGGTTCAGTTGGGATTAAAGGTACATTAAAAACTGCTTCTGGTACAGTAGATTTAAATATGAGTCCTAAAACTTATACAGTTAATGCTCAAAGGAAAAAATCTAGTGATGCTAAACTTAAAACTATTACTGTAAGTCAAGGAACAATGACTCCTGAATTCAAATCAGATAAATTTGAATATACAGTATATAATTTAAAAGATACTATTAATTCAATTAGAATTACTTGGACTTGTGACTATTGTACAGGTGCTTCATCTAATGCACATGCAGAGAAAAAAGGTAATAATAGTATTAACTTCTCTGAATTAGCAAAAGGAAATAATGATATTGAATTAGAAATTACATCTGAAGATGGATCTAATAAAGAAACTTATAAGTTAACTGTTATTAGAGGAGAAACTGAATATAACTCAGCTAAAGTATCATCTCTTTCATTTGGAGATAGTAATTTAATTCCCGAATTTAAAGAAGATACATTAGAAGGCTATACAGTATCTGTTCCAAATGATGTTAAAGATATTTCCAAGATTGCTAGCGTAGTCTTAAAAGATCCTGAAGCTAAATATGAATTTATTGGTGGAGATAACTTATCAATTGGTGCTAATGAAGTAGAACTTAAAGTTACAAGTGTACTTGGTGATAATGAAGTTTCATATAAAATAACTGTTACTAGACTTAATAGTGACAATATTACATTAGTAAGTTATAAAGATAATCAAATAACATTTATTGATGCCGATAAAGCAGAACAAACATTAAGTGCTGAAGAATTTGAAAAAGCTTATCCAAACGTATGGAAAGATATTCAAAGTGGTAAATATAAATTTGATGAAAATGGTAAACTAATCGAAAATAAAACCGAAAAGAAATCTAATAAGAAAGTAATAGTAATTATTATCGTATTAGTAGTAGGTGTTATTGTTATTGGTTTATCAGGATACTTTATCTTTAGAAAGAAAGATCCTGAAAAAGAAAAAGAAAAAATCAAAAAGAAAGCTATGAAAAAAGCTCGTAAAGATGAACTAAAGAAATTAGAAGAAGAATATTATAAAGAATACTACAATGAAGATTACGAAGATGGAGAAGAATATGAAAATGAATCTGAAGATGAATCTGAAGATGAATCTGAAGAAGTAGAAGAAGAAACTCCTGAAGAAGAAACTGAGGAAATTCCTAGTAGATCTAAAAAGAATAAAGAACAATCTTTATTAGAAGATGATTATATATTCGAACAATCTCTACTTGAAGAAGAAAATGAAGAATCCGAAGAGAATACTAAAACTAAGAAAAAAGAAGATGTAGTTGATGTTGATACTGCATTAGAAGATTTAATGAATACTAAAACATATGATTTTAGTGATGAATTCGAAGATTTAGATAAATAATTTACTAGATAAAAAAACCTCTTGCAATAGAGGTTTTTATGTAATATAATACTAGTGGTTATTGGAAGGAGGGAAGTATAATGGCAAGCACAAGAGTTGAAGTAAAAAACGGAGATGTAAACGGCGCAATCAGAAAATGGAAAATGAAATTTGCTAAGAGCGGAGTACCTTCTGAATTAAAGAAACACAAAGAATATTCTAAACCAGGCGTTGTAAGACGTGAAGAAAAGAAAGAGAATATTAAAAATTCTCGTAAGAGAAATAAAAGAGATAGAAGAGGATAGAAATATCCTTTTTTTTGTTGTAGAATTATCCTTAGAAAGGATATAGGATATGAAAAGATATTTAAAAGTATTTTTATTATTATTTGTAGCTTTATTTAGCGTAACAGTTTATGCTGAAGAAACTAATTGTATTGGAGGACCTGAAGGAACTAATTGTGGCGATATATCTGCACCAATAGTTACTTCTCCATCTGATACAAAATCAACTGATAAACAATTCTATGCAGATGATACAGTAACTATTACTGAAAATATTGATAATACTGCCTTTGTAGCAGGTGATGATGTTGATGTTAATTCAAACATTGATGGTATTGGATTTATCGCTGGTAAGAATGTTAAAGTTAAAGGTTCAGCAGATTATGGATTCTATGCTGGTTATGATGTAAAAGTAACTGATAACGAAATTACTGATGCTTTCATTGCTGGTAATAATATTACATTAACAAATGTTGATGGTAGAACAGTTTATGCAGCTGCTAGTACTATTAAAATAACTGATTCAACTATTGATAAGTTATTCTTAGCAGGTAACACAATTACTTTAGTAGGAGACTTTGATGATGTAGTTGTTGATGCAGGTACAGTAATAATTGAAGGAACTATCTATGGAACATTAGAAGTTAATGAAAACGCTGTAATCGAAAGAAAAGGCGAAACTCAAATTGAAAAGATTGTTACTTATAAAGAAACAGAAAAGACTAGAGAATTTTCTAAAGGGAATAAATATGCTGCCTTAGCAATAGCTTTTGTAACTGGATTCTTTATTAGTTATGTTAATTTAGCAATCATTGGAGCAATTCTTATTTATGCATGTAAGAAAGCATTTGATAAACTAGCTAAGAATAAAAATGATGTTGGATACTTATTCAGTAAGATTGGTGTTGGTTTATGCTTGCTTATAGTTACTCCAATAGCTGCATTAATATTATTATTAACTGGTTTAGCTTCATACTTATCATTTATAGTAATATTCAGTTATATTATTGCTTTAATGATTACTACTCCAGTTGTAACAGTTCATTATAGTAATATGTTCTTAAAATCAATTAAGAATGAATATGTAAGATACTTCGCTGGATTACTAATTCTTCAATTAGTTAAGAAACTTCCAGTAATTGGTGGCGTAGTTACATTCTTAACATTATGTTTAGGTTTAGGATTAATTAAAGATATGTTAGCTAAAGAAAAGAAGGAAAAATAATTCCTTTTTTTCTTTTGTAAGAGTATAATAATACTCAAGAAAGAAGGCATAAGAATGTACGAACAAGTTAAAAAAGATTTAATCGAAGCAATGAAATCTGGAGACAAATTTAAACTAAGTGTAATAAAGATGCTTAAGAGTGCTTTAATGAATGAAGAAATTAATCTTGGAGGTAATGGTTCAGGATTAACTGACGATCAAGTACTTGCAGTTATAAAAAGAGAAGTTAAGAAAAGAAATGGATCTATCGAGGAATATACTAAATATGGTAAGATGGATGCTGTTGAAGACTTAAAGAAAGAAGTAGAAGTATTATCTATTTATCTTCCTGAAGAAATGAGCGATGAAGAACTTAATAAACATATCGATGAAATAATCGCTGAAGTTGGAGCTTCTTCAATCAAAGATATGGGAAGAGTAATGAAAGAATTAACTGCTAAATACGCTTCTCAAATTGATATGGGCAAAGCATCAGGTTTTGTTAAGGCTAAATTAAACTAATTATTAATAGTTGAGGTATCTCAACTATTTTAATTTGAGTCATTTAATAGTATAATTTACATAGGTGATTTTAGTGAAAGACATGCTACCCGTAAAAACATTTAATATTATTTTAGAAATCATACCAATGATAATATTATTCTCACTTGTTGCAATAATGTTAAGGGTTGTTATTTCACTTTATAATCATGAAAAAATAAATATATTTAATGATTTTAAAATGTTAATTTATGTAATATATTTATTTGTATTATTTCAATTAGTTAC
>JAILLM010000147.1 GCA_024693165.1 Bacilli bacterium
CATTTTTAACTAAAACGAAGCCGTCATAATTACCTGTATTACTTAATCCTAAATCAGTCTTAATATAGAAAATTCTACAACCTACAACTGGTTTATTATTAATATCTTCTTCCATTACTTGTTTTTGAGTAGTTAAGAATATTTTATCAACATACTCAGCAAATCCTTTTCTCCTAGCTGTAGTTAAAGTATTTAATACTGCAGGTATAGCTATTAACATAATAATTGCTAAGATAACAATTACTGCAAGTAACTCTACTAAAGTAAATCCACGTTTCAAGTTTTTAAACTTATATCTTTTAAATAAGACTTTCATAATTTTTTCAACTCCACTATCCCTTTAATCTCACCTATATTAAATATAAAACAATTAAAATACTTAAACAATATAATAAACAAAAAAAAGAATAAATTAATGTAGTGTACCCAATTTAGGAGACACATAAAATCAATTTATTCTATTTAATATACTCTTATTTAAGCTTTAGATTTATAAGTAAAATATCCAGTACTATAATTAGCTAAAGTATAATCATTATCATTAGATGAAGAATAATTAACTGCACCAGATAAATTATAGCAACTTCTAAATGCATTTTTACCAATTATTCCTGATACTTCACTCCAATTACTAGAAGCATATATAGTTCTTACAGTAGAATATGCAAACATCCTTCCTATATTACAATTAGCAGGTATAACAAATGAAGATAAGTCTAATACTGGAATATCAATATAATAGAACATACTAGACATATTACTAGCACTACTTGTATCAAAACTAGATAGGTTTAAAGTATTAAATTTTGCTTTATAAAACATTTGTGAAAAATCAGTAACTTTAGATGTATCAAAATGACTTAAATCAAGATCACTAATACCTGTAACACCGTAAAACATACTACACATAGTTGTTACACTTCTTGTATCTAAAACACTTATAACGCTATTAGTAATTCCTGTAGTATTATAAAACATATAACTCATATTTGTAACTTTTGATGTATCAAAATTACTTATGTTTAGTGTTTTTAACGAAGTACAATCTTTAAACATATTTCTCATGTCAGTAGCACGAGATGTTTTAAAATGACTTAAATCAAGAGTTTCTAATAATTTACATGAAGCAAACATACCACCCATATTTGTAACATTATCAGTTTTAAAACTTGAAATATCTAAATAAGAAAGTGATTTACATCCTGAAAACATATGCGACATACTAGTAGCTCTTCTTGTATTAAAATGTTTTAAATCTAAACTAACTAATGATTCACAATCTTCAAACATTAAACCAAATATTCTACCCCTCGAAGTATTAAAACTACTTAAATCAATACTTACTAGATTCCTGCACTCACAGAACATCTTATCAAAACTATCAACTTTGGATGTATCAAAATTACTTAAATCAAGACTAGTTAAACCATTACAATACATAAATGCACAAAAAAAACTAGTACAATTTGAAGTATCAAAATTACTTAAATCTAAACTTTTTAATGATTTATCATAATAAAAGAAATATTCAGCATTAGTCATTAAACTTGTATTTAATTTATATAAACCATCAATACTTACTAAAGATCTAAAATCTCCAAAAAATCTTTTACTATTTTTATTTAAATAAATTACAGGTGATTCACAACCAATATATGCAACATTATCTTTAACCCAAAGATAAATATCATAAAAAGAAGATTCATCTGCAATATTAACTGACTTATCTTCAATTTCATCAGTAAAAACAATTCTTTTAATTTTATCATTATAATAACCAGTAGCACCTGATAATTCATCAATTTTTTTATTAATAGCGTGACCAGTTTGTAATAAAGCAATTCTATTTTTAGGTATAATTTCATCTGTACCATTTTCAGGATCTTCATCACTTGATGGAGTTACACTACATGAATAACAATTAGATAATTCACATAAAGTTTCTATATTTAGTTTTTCTATTATAGAATCATCTATCTTAACTAAATAATCCTCAATCTTTTTATTATTATCAACTTTATAACCTACTAAAGCATACTCATCATTATATATAGTTATAAATTTTTCATCTGTATCATTATTTAATAATACCCAGCCCACAAAATCACCAGTATTATCAATATCAAAATCTTTTTTAATATCATAAATAACACAAGACTTTTCATCTTCTGCATAAATTGAACCTCTAGCTATTCTCTCAGATGATTTATTAATCATTTCATCAGTATAAACAACAAATGACTTTATTCTTGAAGCTTGAATAATATTCAAAACTGAAGGAACAGCTATCAGCATTAATATTCCCAATATTACAATTACTGTAAGTAACTCAACTAATGTAAAACCAAAATGTGGATTATTATAAAATTTCTTTCTTATAACGCTTAAATTATTTCTCATGATGCTCACCAATTATAATTTTAGAACAATAAATAAATATAAACAATAAAAAAAGAATAAATCATTTTATTCTTTTAATATATCTAATCAACTATTTTATTATAAATTTCCTTTATAATTTTAGAATCAATATTTTCATCAAACTTTCTAGCAAATAACATACCACTATTCAATAAATCGTCTAAATCGTCAATTTTAAAA
>JAILLM010000001.1 GCA_024693165.1 Bacilli bacterium
AGTATTAAATATTATTTTATTTATTTGGTATATGTATACTAAACAAATATTTATAACTAATTTTATAATTTCAGGTTTATGTATTGTTGAACTTTTATTTAATGATATATTCTTATTTATTTTTAGAAGAAAACATATAAAGAAATATTTAGGTGTATTAATAGCTAACGTAGTTGTTGGTTTTGTACCTTTAATTTTAATTGCACTTAATATGATTAACTTTAATTATGTTGCACATGTTGCGATGATTATATCAATCGTTAATGTACTTGTATTAGTTATATTTGATTTTAGTGATTTAAAAGAAGAATTATTAATGTTCTTTAATTATTAAAATGTAGTCTAGTTGACTGCATTTTTTTATGATAAACTATTAAATGTTAAGCGTAGTTGACAAATTTCCAACGCAACTATATAGAACGCAACCAAATTTTTTATTAAAATGAATGTCAGAAAAGAGGGATAAATATGACAATTGGAGAAAGATTGTTAAAATTAAGAAGAGAGAAAAATATTTCGCAAGAAGAACTTGCAAACGAACTAGATGTATCTAGACAAACTATATCAAAGTGGGAGACTGATCAATCACAACCAGACTTTGATAAAATAATTCCTTTATGTGAATACTTTGGTATTACAAGTGATGAATTATTAACAGGTAATAGTAATATTAAGGAAGCAAAACAAGAAAATGTCAAATCTAATTTTGCTAGAAATGTAGCAATTGCAGTTATGATGTATATCTTTGCAGTATTAGCAATTATATTATTTGCTGCACAATTTGATTTACCTATTGTAGGTTTATCTATATTCTTAGCATTAAGCGCTATGGCTACTGGTTTACTTGTATATAATGGTATTTATTATAGTAGAGAATCAGAAGAAAAATGTTCAACAAAAAAGGACACTTTATGTAAACAAGTTATTGGTATTGTTGATACATTATTTGTAACTATTTATTTAATTGTATCTTTTGCTACAATGGCATGGCATATTACTTGGATTATTTTCTTAATCTTAGGAGTAGTTGATGAAATCATTAAATTATTATTTAACTTAAAAGAAGTAGAAAAGGAAGAAAACAATGACTAAGAAAGGAATAATTATATTAATAGTATTCTTATCAGTTGTTTGTGCATTAATGACTGGTGGATTCATTTATTTACTTGCTAATAATTTTGAATGGGGAAGTTTTGAACTTGGATTAGATTTTACTGAACCTAAATTATTAGATTCTATTTCCTATGAAAATGCTGAAGTTGAACAACTTTATATTGATAGTAAAGCTTTAGATATTTTTGTAGAAGAATCAAGTGATGATAAATATTCTTTAGAAGTTTATGCTAATAATAAAAAAATAGATTATTCATTTGATAATACAGATAAAAAAGTAACTTTTAAAGCTCATAATAATAAAGGTGCTAGTTTTGTATTTGGTTTTAATACTCACGGTAAGATAGTAGTTAAGATTCCAAAAGAAACTAATCTATATACATTCATGATTGATGCTAAAATTGGAGATATAAAAGTTAAGTCTTTAGAAAATCTTGAAGGTAAGATTAAAAATACTGTTGGAGATCTTGATATTGATAAAGTTAAAAATATGAATATTGATTTAGGAACTGGAGATATTAACATTAATGAAATCAATACTACTGAAATTAAACATACAACTGGTGATTTAGATATTGATAATGTTTCAAGTTTAATTAATAATTCTTCAACTGGAGATATTAATATTGGAACTGTAGATTGTGATTTTAATATTACTGCTAAAACAGGTGATATTAAAATTAATAAAGCTTCACTTTTAAAAGATTCATTAATTGATCTTAAAACTGGTGATATTAGAATTAAAGAAATAAGTGGTGCTTATGTTGAAGCTAATTCAAACGTTGGAGATGTAAAAGTAAATAATAATGATAGATATGCTGAAAATACATTAACTATTAAAAATAAAACAGGTGATATAAGAATAAATTAGTAAGTTTAATACTTACTAATTTTTTTTTATGAAATTTGAATAATAATACATATTGTGTTATATTATTTGGACCTAAATTCGTTTATATTTGTATTTTATAAAAAAAAAATGGGGGTGTTTTGATGGAAAATATTAAGAATATTATTTATAGTGGTTATTCAGATTTACCT
>JAILLM010000122.1 GCA_024693165.1 Bacilli bacterium
TGTAATAATAAAGAATATTAATCCAATACAAATTGGTAAAGATAATAGTAATATAAATATTACTTCATCAAAATATAATAATTCATTATAAGTGAATCCTAATTCAGTTAATTTATTTTCTACTTCTTTTAAGTTCTTATATTCATCTACAATTATCATTCTATTTTCATATATAGCTATTTTTTCTTCACATACTCCTTCCATATCACATCCACTCGTAGAACCCCTTATATCACTTTTTAGTTCATCAATTAATTCAACTTTTCCATATATTTGGTCTTTCTCTTTTAATGATATAGAAGTATCATATGTACCTACTATAGTGAAAGTTATTTATTTTCTTTTTGCTACCCACTCATTATATAATTTATCATATTCATCATCTTCAAGTAGTATACTTCGGTAAGGTCTATCCTTTTCTGAATAAGTAGTAATAGTTTTACCTATTAATGATTTTCCATCTAACATTTGATTCATATAAATAATATCTTTACCAGTTTTATCAAATAATGCATGAGGATAAAATTTATTCGGTATTAAAACTTCATATTTATTATTTATATTTCTTCCAGCTGATATCATTACATCTTCATTAGAGAATAATGGCATTAATACAATATCACCTGTTAATTCTTTTGTTTCAAATTCTTTAGAATCAAAAGGATATCCATTTTGATATTTATCTGATACATTAATAACTACATGTTCTATATCACTTATACTATCTAATTGTTTTTCTGTTTTATTATCTTTAAAGACGATTAAAGTTCTTGCTTCAACTGATTTTTTATTAATTATATTTTTATATGTTAAACCAAAGTTAAGAATAGTTAATAGAATAAATAATATTACTATTAATAGAGATATTATTCCTATAAAAACAATATTTTCTTTTCTTCTTAGATGTTTAAATGAAACATTTATTAATTCATTATTTTTCATTATAAACACCTAGTTTTCCATTTTTCATAAATAATACTTCATCAGCATATTTAAGAATATTATCTGAATGAGTAACAATTATTACTAGTTTACCTTCACTAGTTAATTTCTTTAATAACCCAAATATTATTATTTCATTCTTTTCATCTAAATTACCTGTTGGTTCATCAGCTATAATAACACTTGGATTATTAGCAAGTGCTCTTGCTATAGCTACTCTTTGTTGTTCACCGCCAGATAATTCTTTTGGATAATGATTTTTACGATTATCAACACCTACATATTCTAATAAAGCTATTGCTTTATCTTTTTTATTTATATCTTTATAATCCGTATTAACATACATAGGTAACATGACATTTTCATATGACTTTAAATTTTGATCTAATAAATAATTTTGAAATATAAAACCTATTCCTTTTTTTCTTATATAAGTTATTTCTTCTTTATTAAGTAAATCTATATTATTATCATTTATTTTATATTCACCACTTGTTTGTTTATCAAGTGTACCTAGTATATTTAAAAGTGTAGATTTACCGGATCCTGAATGACCCATGATTGCATATAACTTACCTGTTTCAAATTTATAAGAAGCATTATCTATTGCTATTATTTTTTCATTCTTTTTTTCAAATATTTTTATTAAATTCTTTATTTCTAGACTTTGAGAATCACCATTAAATAATTCATATAAAGATATATTAAGAATACTACATAGTTCTTTCATTAAAGATACATCTGGTAGATTTAAACCTCTTTCCCATTTGCTTACAGCATTCTTACTTACAGATAACTTTTCAGCTAATTCTTCTTGAGTAATTCCTTTTTTCTTTCTATTATCTGAAATATATTTTCCTATTTTTTCTTGATTCATAATTTTTCCTCATTTCTAGAAATAAGTTATCATTTATATAATAAAAATTACACATACTATAAGTTTACTTTTACAAAAAAAGCATTAGTTTTCTAATGCTTTAATTGTTAATACCATGATGAGCAGTCATTGAATGTTCATCTAATGTTCTAAATTCATATCCTTCATTTTTTAAAGTTTCTAAAATAGTTGGTAAAGCATTAAGAGTAGATTTATGTATATCATGCATAAGTACAACTGATTCATTATGATTTCTAACACCATTAACTACATTATTATAAATCTTTTCGCTTCCTGATCCTGCACCATCAGTTGAATCTACATTCCAATCAAAATATACATATCCTTTTGATTCCATTAAATTAGCTAAGTATCTCATAATACCATTACAATAACTTCTTGAAATCGTATTTGAAGATCCTCCTGGGAATCTAAATAATTTAGTTTTTTCTCCGATTAAATTTTCAATCTTATTATTCATATTATTAAAGTCATTAACATAATCTTCAGGTGATGCATAGATTGAATATTTATGTGTATCCGTATGAACTGCAATCTTATGACCTCTATTGTATTCTTCTTTTATTAAATCTAAATATTTACCATTAAATTGATCTGTAACAAAGAATGTTGCTTTTGCATCATACTCATCTAAAATCTTTAAAAACTCTTCAGTATAAATTCCAGGACCATCATCAAATGTTAAATATACTACCTTTTCTCCAGCATCAATCTTTTCTCTAGTTGGAGTTTCTTTCTTTTCATATACATGAACTGTTCTAAAGATACTAGATTTAACTCCATAATAATCAACTGTATAAGTTATTTCATAAGTACCTTCATGTTTTAAATCTACATCACTACTTGTAGTAACTTCATAATCTTTTAATTCTTTATCTCCATTATAAACAGTTACACCTTTTTCGTTATATGAACCATTAGTTTCAATATAATAAACTGCCGAACCATTTAGTTTAAGAGTTAAAGGTTCTACTTCAACTTCTTTAACTGGAAGAATTAGAGATTCTTCATTATTTGAGGAATCTTTAACTGTTAAGACTACCTCAGTATCTTTATAGTTAATTGTAACACTTTTAGTTAAATCACCATCATAATTATCTTTAGCTGTATAATAAATCTTACTATAAGTTGTGTTATATTTATAAACTGTATCACTTGCTACTTTAATAGTAGGTTTAACCATATCTACTACTTCAACTTTTCTTGTTATAGTGTATTCTTTACTTCTAAATTTATATTTATAATTTACTTCATAATCTCCGACTATATTTGTATTAACATTGTTTTCTACAGTTAATTCATAAAGATCTGATTTTACTTCCTTTCCATCAAAAAGAAAAATTGATCCTTCATCATTATATTCATCAAATACATTTATAGAGATTAATTCTTTACCATTTAATTTGGCAATTGG
>JAILLM010000070.1 GCA_024693165.1 Bacilli bacterium
TACTTATCTTGCATATAATAAAGCAGGAGTAGATGTTAATATTAAGAATAGAAATTTATATATTTATTATATATATGATGGAATTGCTGATAGTGATTTAGAAATTGGAGATAGAATTATTTCTTATGATGATATCGAAGCTAAAGACTCAATTGAACTTAGAAAGTATATTTTAGGAAAAAATGAAGGAGATACTGTTAAATTTAAAGTCATAAGAAATAAAAAAGAAGTAGATGCTTATGCTAAAGTTAAAGTAGAAAGTGATACTAAAATTATTGGTATATTAGTATATACAATATTTGAATATGAAAATAATCCTGATATTCATTATGCTTATCAAGAATCTGAAGTTGGTTCTTCTGGTGGATTGATGTTATCTTTAAGTATATATAATTCTTTAGTTGAAGAAGATATTACTAAAGGTAAAAAGATAAGTGGAACTGGTACGATTGAAATGGATGGTACAGTAGGAGAAATCGCAGGTATTAAATATAAAATACTTGGAGCAGTTAAAGATAAAGCTGATATATTTATAGTTCCTGCTAATAATTATGAAGAAGCAGAAAAACTTGTTAAAGATAGAAAGCTAAAGATTAAATTAATTAAAGCAGAGTCGTTTGAACAAGTGTTAGAAGAATTAGGAAATATATAATTGTATATATGAATTAAAACTCTTTTATTATATAATGTAGGTAGAGGAAGCATTATCAACTTAATGCTATTCCTGTTTTTAGAGATAGCACTTAGTATTTTTACTAAGTGCTTTTATTTATTAATCCAAAACCCCCTGATGGTTTATAGCGAACTAATTGTTTAAAGCACTTAGGATAACACGTTCCTCTACTATATATTTACACGGTCAATCTCTAAATTACTTAAAATTTCTTTAAAAAAATTTAAAAACGTGTAGATTTTAAAAATTTGTTTGTTTTTAAAAGTTTAATTTTATATAATAGAAAGAAAGGTGATAAAAGTGAATAGAAATGAAGTAAATAGACAAGAACTTTCTCCGATGATGCAACAACTACTTGAAATACATGATAGATATCCTGATTGTATTTTATTTTCTAGAATTGGTGACTTCTATGAAATATTCTTTGAAGAAGCTGAACTTGTATCACGTGAGTGTGAACTTACTTTAACTGGTAAGAATGCTGGACTTAAAGAAAGAATACCTATGTGTGGTGTTCCACATCATTCTGTTAAAACATATATTGAAAAGCTTATTAGTAAAGGATACAAAGTAGCTATTTGTGAGCAACTTGAAGATCCTAAGACTGCTAAAGGAATGGTTAAAAGAGATGTAATTGAAGTAGTAACTAAAGGTACTATGGTAGATTTAGAATATTTAAATGAAAGAGATTTTAACTATATTGGTGGACTTATTGATTATGGATATATTTATTTACTTACTTTTATAGATTTATCTACTGGTTCAGTAAATTCTGAATATATTAAATATAATGATGAAGAATTAAGAAAAGTTTTAATTAATTTAAATATTAAAGAATTAGTTGTTCAAGAAGAATATCCAATTGATAAACTTAATATATTAATTAATAATTATGGACTTAATGTATCAATATCATCTGATGTTTTAGAAGATGAATATAAGAGTATTTATGAAGATATAGATGATGATAGAGTATCCTATGGTGTTAAACATTTACTATATTATTTAAGAGTTAAAGAACTTAAAGATTTATCACATTTAGGTAAAGTAGAAATAATTAATAAAGATGACTATATTGATATGGATGTTCATACAATTAGAAATCTAGAGCTAATTGAAACTTTAAGATTAAAAGATAGAAAGTATTCTTTAATATGGTTACTTGATAAAACTAAGACAGCAATGGGTGCAAGAAAATTAAAATCTTGGTTAATGAACCCACTTAAAGATATAAATGAAATAAATAAAAGATATGACATTGTTGAAAAACTTAATAATGAATTCCTTTTAAGAGAAGAATTATCAAGAGATCTTTATGAGATTTATGACTTAGAGAGACTTTGTGGTAAGGTTTCATGTGGTCAATTTAATGCAAGAGATGCACTTCAAATTAAAAGAAGTTTAGGTATTTTGCCTGATATTAATAGAATTATTAAAGAACTTAAATTTGATGTTAAATTAGATGAACATGGTGATCTTTTCAATTTACTTGAAAGAGCAATCTATGAAGAACCACCAATTAGTATTAAAGAAGGATATCTAATTAAAGAAAAATATAATGAAGAATTAGATGAACTTAAAAAGATAAGAAAAGGTGGAAAAGATTTCATTTCTACTATCGAAGAAGAGGAAAAGAAGAGAACAGGTATTCCAAACTTAAAAGTTGGATTTAATAAAGTGTTTGGTTATTATATTGAAGTAACTAAAGGACAACTTGAAAATGTTAAAGAAGAATTCCATTGGGAAAGAAGACAAACATTAACTGGTGCTGAAAGATTTATTACACCTGAGTTAAAAGAAAAAGAAGCTTTAGTATTAAATGCTGAAGAACGTATTAATGAAATAGAATATAATTTATTTTGTGAAATAAGAGAAACTTTAAAGAAGAATATTGCTAAACTTAAAAATACTGCAGATTTAATTGCTAGTATTGATGTTTATGTATCTCTTTCAAGAGTATCTGAAGAATATCATTTAGTAAGACCAAAACTAAATACTAGTAAGAATTTAAATATAATTCAAGGAAGACACCCTGTTGTTGAAATAGTATCAGGTAATGGTTATGTTAAAAATGATTGTGTAATGGATGAAAAAACTAATACACTTCTTATAACTGGACCTAATATGTCTGGTAAATCAACATTTATGAGACAACTTGCAATTATTGTTATCATGGCTCAAATGGGTTCATTTGTTCCTTGTGAAGAAGCTGATTTACCAATATTTGATAAGATATTTACAAGAATTGGTGCAAGTGATGACTTAGTAAGTGGTGAATCTACATTCATGGTTGAAATGTTAGAAGCTAATAATGCTATTCAAAATGCTACTGAAAATTCTTTAATTTTATTTGATGAATTAGGTAGAGGAACTAGTACTTATGATGGTATGAGTTTAGCAAGAGCTATCCTCGAATATGTTTCTACTAAGATTAAATGTAAAACATTATTTAGTACTCATTATCATGAACTTACTGATTTAGATGAAAAGATTCCTGAAATAAAAAATGTACATGTTGAAGCAAGTGAAAAAGATGGTAATGTTGTTTTCTTACATAAAGTTACTGATGGTGCTACTGATAAATCATATGGTATTCATGTTGCTAGACTTGCAGGACTTCCAGAAGACTTACTTAAAAATAGTGAAGCAATACTTAAGAAGTATGAAAAGGGAAGTGGAAGAAAACATGATACATTTATTGAACAAATAAGTATGGATTTTTCTACTCAAAAAGAAGAAGATGAATTAAAGAAGTTTGTTGAAACAATTGATCCACTTCATACAACTCCAATGGAAGCTATGAATATATTATTTAAGTTAAAAGATATGTCTAAAAAATAGATATATCTTTTTTTATTGTTTTATTTTTAGAATCCTATTATATAATTATTATAGAGGTTTAAGTTTATGAATACGGATAAGAAATATATTAAACATTTAGATATTTTAAGAATACTTGCTTGTGTAGCAATTCTTTTATTTCATTTAGGATTAATAAAGGGTGGTTATTTAGCAGTTTGTTTATTTTTTACTTTATCTGGCTATTTATGTTGTGTTAAAAGTTTTAGAAGAGAAAAGTTTAATATACTTAAATATTATAAAGATAAATTTATAAATATTTATATTCCAGTAGTATTAGTATTACTTGTAACTATTTATGTTTCTAAGCAATTTCCTAACATTGCATGGTTAAATTTAAAACTAGAAGCTAAATCAGTATTGCTTAATTATAATAATTTTTGGCAAATAAGTACGAATGTAGATTATTTCACTAAGAGTATTAATTCACCGTTAACACACCTTTGGTATATATCTATATTACTTCAATATGAAGTATTATTTCCTTTTGTATTCTTATTCTTTAAAACTTTAGGTAAAAAGTTAAGTAAAGGTTTATCTGTTTTTTTGCTTACTGTTATATCAATTCTATTAAGCTTATATTTTGTTTATGAAACCATTAATCATGGAATTATGATTTCGTATTATGACTCGTTATCAAGAAGTTTTTCTTATGTTTTTGGTATTACTTTAGGTTTTATTCATTCTTTCTATGGAGTACC
>JAILLM010000085.1 GCA_024693165.1 Bacilli bacterium
TATGATACTTATGATGAAGCAAGTGAGAATAATTTTGATTTGATAATAGATATAAAAGATTTTGTTGAATTAACAAGACAAATTGAATTAGGATTACTTGTAAAGAAAAACGAAAATATTATAGAAGATAATAGATTTAAAACAAGATAATAATTAAATGAACTACAAGAGAGCATCTTGTAGTTTTTTATTCAAAAAAAATACATCTATAAAAAGATGTATTAATTAACTTTTTCTGGATTTACTACAAGTCCGGTAGCAACTGGTCTAGTAACATTTTTAAGAGATCCATTAATTGGTCTTGAAATTGTTATTCCTTTTTCTACCATTACAGTAGAAGTACCACCATCAAGTGCTGCTGCATTAATAGCACCATAATGTAACATTATATCAGTTAAATCTTTCATGCTTGCACCATTAGTTCTTGTTTCATTTGAATCTACAACAAGAAGTAGGGTAACACCATCAATTCTTTGACCAACTGCAGTTCTAGCAGCATATCCATAACCACCATTTCCTTTAGTGAATGAAGGGACTCCATTAACTATTAAGAAAGGTAATGATGTAACACAATCCCTAACTCCTAAATCTAGAAGTTGTTGAGCTGTTTTGTTTTTGTATAGTACTAATATATTATCTTGATTAAATCCAATAGCACCCATGCCTGATTCATAATCATGGTCTGTTATTATTTTTCTCTTTTGAATAGTAACACCTGCAGGGTTATTACCATTACTCTTATTAGTAGGATCTATAAATCTACCACCATTGACTGCAACTAAAGCATTAGTTCTTTTTGCCATATCTACAATATATTCACCACTATAAGGGAACTTACCACTAGTTAAGAATTCACAATATGCTGGATCATATACAACTGCTAAATATGCATTTTGACCATTTACTTTAAATCTTATTATTCTATATATTTCATCTTTAGTATGATTCTTAAACATTTTAACTTCATATTCATTGTTTTCATCATATTCAAAACTATCGTCTAGTTCTTTTTTAATTAATTCTGCATTCATTTCTTCATCAGGTTCAACTAAATAATTTTGGCTTAATAAATTATTAATATAAGTATCGTTATAGAATATTTTACATAAATATTGATGATTCATAGTTTCCATTGCTGTTGTTATAAGCCACTCTCTAAACTTTGGAAAAGGACCATATAACAAATTAATGAATACTATACATAAAACTACATAGAGAATAGTAAAACCGTTTATTATCCATCTCTTTATAGGAAGTTTTAAATCATTATTTATTGATACATAACCAACAATAAAATATATAAATGCAATAAAACTAGAAAGAAATAATATAAAGAATAACCATTTACAAACTACATTAAAGAGATAATTACTATTACATGAAATAATAAATAATACTAAGAAAGTAGAATTTATTATTAAGAATAATCTGGCTAATCTTAATTTACTTTGTTTTTTCTTTAAAAGTAATTTCTTTAGTTTTTCAAGTCTTTTAGTTTTATTATAATTCTTTTTTCTTGTTACTTTTTTTTCTATTTTTTTATTCATAATACTCACTACTTAATTATATCATGATATATGTAAATGACTAGTATATTTACTATAACTTTATGTTATAATTTATATGATATTATCAAGATAGGGGAATCACTATGAAACTAGTAGAAAGAATAAAAATATCATAGCAAGGAAGTGAAGAAACTGCTTCTTTAGCAGCTTTATTATCAATTCCTTTTATTCTTCCAATCGTAGCATTTTTATTTGTTATATATTTTGGGTTCCTTTTTTATCAAATACATGAATTAAAAGAAGATTTTGCATATATAAGATTATTTAAATAGGAAGGGGTTTTAACATTATGAAAAAAAATAAAATAGGATTAATATATTTTTATGTTCATTTTGTAGTAGAAGTATTATGTTTTTATTTCCTATATTCAAATTATAAAGGTTCGATTGTATGGTTACTCCCATTTGTATATGATGCTTTTGCATTTGTACCTCAAAGTTTAATAGGGTTTTATGCAGATAAGAATAAAAACATTAATATGGGACTAATAGGTGTTTTATTAATGTTTATAGGCTACATATTCTTCTTATATACAAGTGTATCTATATTTATTCCACTTTTAATAATATGCTTTGGTAATGCTTTCTTACATGTCGATGGAGCAGAGAATACAATTAGATTTGGAAATGGTAAATTATCTAATTCTGCAATCTTTGTTGCAGGTGGATCTTTTGGAGTATTAACAGGTAGACTATTAGTTGGTACATTAACTCAATCATGGATTCTTTTATTACCACTTATATCTTTGATTCCATTAGTTATTATTGGTAATAATGAAACTAAAGATTTAAAAGGATATAAAAATTATGATTTTGTTAAAAAAGATGTTAATCCATATAAAGCAATTATAATTGCATTCTTAGTAGTTACTATCAGAGGATACATGGGTTATGGAATTCCTACTTCATGGAATAAAACTACTATTGAACTTATTTTATTATTCTTATTCATGGGGACTGGTAAAGCATTAGGTGGTATCCTAAGTGATAAGTTTGGAATTAGAAAAGTTGCTATTTTAAGTACTCTTATTGCAATACCATTCCTATGTTTTGGCGATAACATAATGGTTATATCTTTAATTGGAATAATGTTCTTTTCAATGACTATGTCTATTACTTTAGGAATCCTTTTATCAGTTCTTAAAGATAATCCAGGACTTGCTTTTGGTATAACTACAATTGGATTATTTATAGGTACTATACCAATATTCTTTATTAAACTAACATTTATATGTAATGTAACTATGATCATAGTATTCTCAATAATATGTTCATACTTATTAAGTAGTATTTTGAAAGGAGATA
>JAILLM010000135.1 GCA_024693165.1 Bacilli bacterium
AGTAATAAAGTCATCATAAGTATAATCACTATCATCTAATTTATAATTTCTTAAATCAGAAGAAAATATTTTAACTAACCTAGCATTATAATCTCCATCATTAACTATATCTAAATCTAAATTATAATCTTCACCAACAGTTAAGTCTTTATAAAAATCTACTCTAGTCTCATCTATATAAGTATTAGCATTATCACTTTCAAAATGAATATCCCACTTCTTTTCACCATTAACTAAAGAAAAAGTATTATTAATAGTTAAAAGTGCAAGCGTAAGTAAAAATATAGATACACAACTAGTTATACTAATTATTTTGATATTCTTCATATTATCACCATTTATCCTATTATCATTATATAAAAAATAAATAAAAAAAGGAAGAATATCTTCCTTTAATAATTTAAGTTATTTAATTATGCTTTATATGTAAAATATCCATTTTCATAATTAGCATAAGCACCCGAACTTTTACTACTTTCATATTTAAGTCCGTTACCACCAACTAATGAATCTAATCCACCATTAAATAAACTATAATTACTTACCATTGATGAACTTATTTTTGTATTTTCATTAGCATAAATAGTTGTTAATTTAGGATTTCCTTTAAAGAAATTTGAAGAACTAGTAACACTAGAAAAATCCATATTTCTAATATCTGCTGTTTCTAATTTATCACAATTATGAATAAACTTACTAACTACTTTTACTCCACTAATATTAACTGATGATAAATCAATAGTCTTTAAATTATCACATTCATAAATGAAACCTGTAAGTTCTTCACAATTAGATAAATCAAGATTCTTTAAAATCAAATCACTTACAGTACTTCTATAAAATAATTGATAAGCATAATAATAGTTTTTACCATCTTTCAAATGTGATAGATCCCAATTAGATAAATCAATTTTATTAATAGTGCTATATTGGAATAAGTTCCAAGCAATTGTTACTTTAGATGTATTCCAATTATTTAAAATAAGTTCATTAGTATTTATATAACCAAATGTTTCATGCATATTAACAACATTTGAAACATCCCAATTGCTAATGTTTAAATTAGGAATAGTTGCTCTATAAAACGTCTCTTCTAAACTAGTAACTTTACTTATATCCCAATTATTTAAATCAAGTGAACCATTATTAACAACTAATTCATAGAATGCTGATTTCATACCTGAAGCACTATCACTAGGACTAATAACAAATTTAGTATTATCCATTTTTAAAGTATCAATATTACTTGTTTGGAATAAATACAACATATTATTAATGCTTAAAGCTTTCCAATTATTTAAATTTAAACTAGAAAATGTTGATGAAGAAAATGTGCCTTCCATTGAAGTTACCTTTGATACATCTGCATTACTTAAATCAATATTTTCACTAAATCTTCTTCCACCAAATGCTCTATTCAAATTAGTAACATTACTAAAATCTAATTTAGAATAATCAAAACCTAAAATTGATAAACCACTAAACATATATGAACTATCACTATTCATAGCATATTTATCAGCATCTGTATAAATATATAATTTTGAATTATCTTGATCAACCCAAGCATACATTTTATGTTCAGAATCATCAACCGATAATAGTATAGCTGAGGCAGGCACATCTGAATTATCTGACACTACAGTAAATTTCTTAGTACAATCACTAGACCACTTAGCTCCAGGACACATTAATTGAAGCAATCTACTTTGGAAAGTAGATCCATCAACTAAATAAGTTTTAGTCTTATTATTGATGTTAGAAAGATTTGTATCTCCCATTGTACAAGTAGAACATGAGGATAAATTACATAATTCATCAATAGTTAATTTATCTTCATTAGAACTACTTCTTTTTTCAATATAATCATTCATATTTAATGAAGAATCACTATAATGATATCCTATAATAACAAAGTCTTTATCAAATAATGTAACATATATATCATTATCTACTGGATTAATAAGGACCCATCCTTCATAATCACCAGTATTATTTAATCCTAATTCACTTTTAACATTATATATATAACAAGTACCACCATTTTTATTACCCATCATTTGATCTTCGGATAATTGCTTTTGAGATAAACTTGATACTTTATCTACATATTCAGCAAAACTTTTTCTTTTAGCTGTAGTCATTACATTTAATACTGCAGGAATTGCAATTAACATAATAATTGCAAGTACAACAATAACTCCAAGTAATTCAACTAAAGTAAAACCTTCTTTTATTTTTTTTAAAGAATTCTTAATTTCATTTATAATCTTCATCATGCATCAAATCCTATCTTTTATAATTTTACCTTAGAATATAACAATTCTCAACATACAAAAAGAAAGTTACAAATTAAGTAACTTTCTTTATTTAATCACTATATCTTTTTGACCTTCAACTAATTCATTTGAAATACTTCCATTAGGTAAAACTTTATATAATTTTGGATAATAATCATTTGAATACTTCCAATTATCACCTAATTTCAAAGTATCTCTAAACCACATTCCATTCACTTTAGAAAAATCATATTCCTCAGTAAGATTAATTGTAGACTTATTAGGTGAATTATTTAAATTATAATGAATACCAGGTTCCTTAGTAGAAAAATCATTATATGACTTAAATTGATAAGCATCACTATATATATCAGCATATCCATTCTCATATCCAGAAGTATCTAAATTAACATATTTTAAATTACTAATATTTCCTTTGACATAGAAATTATCATCAGCTTTATTAGTACTTCCAAATAATACACCATAATGATTACCATCACTACCAAATGCATTATTATCAGTAATATTTCCAACTGCGAATAAATTCGAAGAATTATAAACTCCAAATGGGTCTCCAATTAAAAATCCAACATAATTATCAGTTCCATTATATTTACTGGTATCTAAAATAATATCACCTATATTATAAGAATTTTTTATAATACCAGAACCAACTAATCCACCAATGTGTTTTCGTTCTTGAGAATTTTCAAATTGCTTATTGATAATATTACCATAATTATAACAATTAGTAGCATATGTATTTGATTCACCTATTATTCCTCCAATCGAACCTGAATTATTAGAGATAACATTACCATGATTTCCACAATTCATAACAAAGCCTTTTTGCATATTAGCAACAATACCACCAATATCAGTATTTGTAGAATCATTTGTAATAAATTCAACATCACCATAATTATAAGCATTATATAATAAAGAATCTCCAGACATATATCCAGTTATTCCACCAATTCTTCTAGATTTTCCTTTTATTTTATTATAATTATAAGCATTATATACTTTAGTATCATAATATAATTCACCAAGTACACCACCAGTATACATCCCTTCTATTATATTTATTTCTCCATAATTTTTTAAATCATAAATATCATATTTAGAAGCAGAACCAATTACCCCACCAACCTGAGATCCTTTAACTTCGATATTTCCATGATTTTCTAAATTTCTAATTTCTCCATCATGTCTTTTATTATCAGTAGAAGCTTGGCCAATTACTCCACCTACATAACTAGATGTTGATTTTATATTTCCATAATTAGTAGCATTTGTAACATTTATATAATTTAATCTACCAATAATTCCACCGGTATTAGCATTTGATGAATTTATATCAGCTTTATTAACTAAATTTTTTGCATAATAATTCTTATTAACTCCATCAATTTCACCAACTATACCTCCACAATAACCAGAACAGTTAATTTTACCTGAAGTTTTAATATTTTCTATATATCCACCATCACTACCATAAGAATAATAAACTCTACCTATAACAATACCAGCATCAGCACCTAATGTAACATCTGCATCTAAAATAGATAAATTTTTTACAATATATTTATTTTTTCCAGTAAAATAACTGTAACCAATAAAACCTGCATATCCTTTTGATGAATCATTCATATATAAACCATAGATTTTTTTGTTATTACCATCAAAAGATGATTTAAAAGAATATGAACCAACACCTATCGGAGTAAATCCTGTTCCACTAGTTAAAGTATTTTTTAAACTAGTATCAACATATGATTTATCACAATCAAAACTTAAATCATTTACTAACTTATAATACTTATTATCACCTAATGTGCCAT
>JAILLM010000128.1 GCA_024693165.1 Bacilli bacterium
AATACCATTACTTTTATAAATGCCTTCCATAAAAGTCATTACTGTTGTACCTAGAATAAATATAGTAACTATTACGTATTCTAAGTGCACTTCTTTTAATGGTTCCATTAAGTTATATGCATTTGCATATAAAGAACCCATTACACATATTCCTAAGAAGATTGGTAAATATTTTGAATTCTTATTTTTACCTTTTATTTTAAATAAAGACATATTGTCTTTAAGACATGCTCTAATTAAAGAAAATAACTTTTTCATTTTAATCCTCTAATTCTAGGAAGACACTTTCTAATGATTTATCTCCTTTAACATCTTTCATAGTTCCAACACTTACTAGTTTACCTTTTTTAATAATGCCTACCCTTGAACAAAGTTTTTCTGCAACTTCAAGTATATGTGTAGAAAAGAATATTGTAGTTCCGTTCTTAGTTAACTCTCTCATTATTTCTTTTACATCAAAAACTGCTTTTGGATCTAAACCAACAAATGGTTCATCCATAACTAGTACTTTTGGATTATGTACTAAAGCACAAATAAGTGCTATTTTTTGTTTCATACCATGAGAGTAAGATTCAATAATATCATTTAATTTATCATCTATTTCAAAAAGTTTAGCATACTTATCTATTCTTTCTTTTCTTTCTTTTTCTGGCACTTCATACATATCGCAAATAAAATCTATATAATCTATTGCTTTCATTTGCTCATATAGTTCAGGATTATCTGGAACAAAAGCCATTTCTTTTTTACATTCAACTGGTTCTTTTTTAATTGATTTACCATTTATTTTAATATCACCAGAATCAAATTCTTGGATACCTGTAATACATTTAATTAGTGTTGTTTTTCCTGCACCATTGTGTCCAATAAATGCAAATATTTCTCCATCATTTACTTTAAATGACACATTATCAACTGCAACATTATCACCATATTTTTTAGTAACATTTTTTATCTCTATCATAAGTATCAATCCTCCTAGTTTTAATTATACTACAAAACATAAATAAACAGGATTAATTCCTGTTTATTTTTCATCTGTAGTATCTTCTTTAACTACTTCAATTCTTTGAGTTTTTTCTAATTCTTCATTAATCTCTTTAAGTGTACTTTTTTTATCCTTTTTATTAAGTACAAATATTGTACCAATAGCTAGGATGGCTGCACTTACTGATGCTATGACTGAGATAATAATTGTTTCTTTAGAATCTATTTTTTTCTTTGTCTTTTCAGTTTCATTGTTTTGTACTACTTGAGTAGTTTCTTCTGTGTCATCTTCTCCATCATCACCTTCAGGATCAACAAATGGACTAATTAATTCATCTACTCCATAATCTTTTTCATTTACTGAAACATCTTTAGGTTTAACCTTAATCCAACCAATTTTATTATTATAATTTACATATAAATAATATTCATCATCGCCTTGTAATCCATATGCATAAACTAAGTTAATAGTAGATAATTCAGTTTGTGCTGGGATAGTAGTTATTTCTTCAGTTAAACTGTAAGAAGTATATAACTTTGTTTCTTTCTTTAAAAGAAAATTATATTGTTCCATATGAAATATTGATTGTTTCTTTTTTGAATCACCAAATATTTCAATTGTTTCAAAATCATCAAATGAAACATTTTCATTATTAATTTTAACAACTGGATTAGTTCCTAAATAAGGATTTGCCCAATAATTTATTTTATAAATAGCATTTCCTTTTACTTCAGTACCGTTAATGGTAACTGTCTTTTTGAATATAACTTTAAGTGGTTTTGCATTTACTTCATAAACAGTATATTTATCAGTTTCACTACCAATATCAATCCAACCAGATACACTTTCTTCTTGGATATAGAACCATTCACTTAATGCCTCATCAGTTTGAAAACTATAGAATGCAGTTACTTGAGTTCCTTTTGAAATAGAACCTGCTTCATCAAAAATAACTGAAGGTCCTTTATAAACTTTTAATTCTTGAACTGTTACTTCAAATTCTTTTTGTTTATCAAGTTTTTCAACTCCATCATCTCCAGGTTTTACTTCCTTAGTTTTAGGAATAACATATTTTACATCACTTTCACTAACTCTATAATAGCCTTGTGAATCAGTATAAATTTCAATATTTTCACCTAATCCTGAAATTTTAACTACAGCGTTTTCTGCGAAATGTTTTGTCTTTCCGTCATAATTTTTTGCAGTTATTCCACCTTTTTTAGTTATAACTGCATCAATTGGTTTGATGTATGGTGCTCCCATATCTGCTTTTACTGCTAATGGAATTAAACATAATATCATTAAAAATAATTTAAATGCTTTTTTCATTATTTCTTTCCTTTCTTATTTTTAATTACAATGATTGTAGTAACTACGATAGCAATTACTATGACTGCAATAAATACATATGTTACTTCTCCACCTGGTGCAGGCATTTCAGATGGACTTGGCATAACATCTGCTTTTACAGTGTTAGGTAAAACAAGTAACATCGTAAGTAATAATCCAAATAATCTTTTCATTACTTCTTTCCTTTCTTATTTTTTATTAGAGTTACAGCAAATATTAGTGCAACAATAACTAATATACTAATAAAAACAATTGTGAAATCTTTTTCAGGAGTTGCAGGTTCACCAGTTGGTGATGGTATTACAGGTGATATTTCATCTGCATTTACAACTACTGGAAGCATTAATAAAAAACTTAATAATTTATAAATCTTCTTTTTCATTTTACCACACTCTATCTAATAATAAACCTAAACCATAAGATGTTAAATTAAGTATCGCAGATAATATAAAAGGACTTATCTTTTTATAGTCTAATACTTTTAAATA
>JAILLM010000148.1 GCA_024693165.1 Bacilli bacterium
AAAGTAAGTAAATAATAATTAAATATATTATATTCTACTACTTTATGAAGAGAAAAATTATAATTACATAAAGTAAATATAAATTGATTTCCTTCAAAACTATTATATATTATACTTGATGCTAAATTTAATACTGTAACATATAAACTGAATACTACAATCATAATAATTGAAGCTATTATCTTAGAAATAAGAATCTTATTTCTAGTAAAAGGTTTAACTAATAATAGTTTAACAGTACCTTTTTCAAATTCTTCGCTTAAAATACTAGCACCTACCATAATTAAACCAATAACAATAAAAATAGACATATCTGTAAGCCCAGAACTTACTTCTTCTACCATATTAGGTTGAACTTCTGACTCTACTGTTAATAATTTATGTTCAATTTTGTATTCCATAGTTTTATTGAATGAAAGTATTTCATTATAATTATTCTTATCTTCTTTTTTTATTCTACCTTTATCTTTTTCATATTGAAGATATGAAGGATACTCTGTTAAATATCTTTCTAATGCCAATGAAGCTACATTATAAGATTTAGGAATGTTCATTTCGATTCTATATTCTAAAACTTTTTTGTAAAGATCAAAATATTTATCACAGAATTCACTTTTAACATCTGAACAAACTATTTCTTTATTTAACGTGCTTAATTCATCTTTAATAACTGCTATTGGATCAAATTCTTCTAATTTCTTAATCTCTTTATTTATTTCAGCATTGATATCATCTAAGGTTCTATTATCTAAATCAGTAGTATACCCATAAACTATTATAAAGTTCTTAGAATAAAATAATTGAGACATATTATCTTTAACATAAGTTTCTTCCGGAGAATGACGTTTAATTCCTTTTTCTTTAATTAAAGATAATTTATCATGTTCAACTAATGCAGCTAAATAATCACTCTTTTCATCATCGTTTAAATCATTTCGATCTTTAAATGAATCAATAATTGATTGCTGATAGTTTATATCATAATCAGAATCAATTTCTTCTGAATTATCAAACTTTAATACAAATACTAAACTAAGTGCTAGTAATAAAAATACTAATACAAAATATAATTTAGTAGATTTTTTATGAAATAATTTATATAGCTCATTATATACTAATTTACTCAATTGAATTACCTCCAGTCTCTTTTAAGAAAGCTTCTTCTAAACTCATAGAAACTTTAAACAATGAATATACTTCATAATCATTAGATATTAACTTCTTTAAAATACCATTTATTTCTTTCTTATCTATTTCAATCTCAAAAGTTTCATCATTAATTACTTCAATCTTTTTATTAGCAAATAAAGTCTTTAATCCTTTTGTTTTATTTAATTTAAATCTATATTTAGAAACATCTAAACTTTTTAATTTTTTAATAGAGGTATTACTTAAAACTTTACCATTTTGAATAATACATGCATCAGTAATGAAATTATCTAATTCACTTAAATTATGAGAAGATATCATAATAGCCATTTTCTTTTCTTTAGCTAATTTTTTAATTAGTTCCCTAATTTCAACAATGCCTTGAGGATCCAATCCATTCGTAGGTTCATCTAAAATTAGAACATTAGGCTTATTAATTAATGCAGCTGCAATTCCAAGTCTTTGTCTCATACCTAATGAATATTTAGATACTTTATCATTAATTCTTTTTTCTAATCCTACTATTTTAATTAAATCATCAATTTCTTTTTTAGTTATACCTTTATATAGGTTAGCAATTAGATTCAAATTTTGTCTACCAGTTAAATACATATACATATCTGGAGACTCGATTATTCCACCTACACCTCTGATAGCGTTTTCAAAATCTTTTTTTAAATCGTAACCATTTATAGTTACTGTTCCACTATCAATTTCTTGAAGACCAAGCATAAGTTTAATAGTTGTAGTTTTACCAGCACCATTAGGTCCGATAAAACCTAAAATTTCTCCTTCATTTATTTCAAATGAAACATCATAAAGAACTTGCTTTTTACCAAATTTTTTATTAATTTTTTCGACTTTTACAATCGACACAAGCAACACACCTTTCCATCATAACTTAATAATAACACATATAAATAATGTAATCACTAAGTGATATCTATTAAACTATATTTATAAATACTTTTTTGTATTATTTTGTCGAAAAAATAAAAAAGAAGTTAAAAACTTCTTATTTATTAACATATTAAATTAATTCTTTTAGTTTTTCATAAACTTTAACCATTGCATAAGTATCTAACTTACAATATTTAAGCATATTGTTTCTTAATATATTTCTATCATTATCTGATAAATCTTTTAAAGAAAGATAAGCTGTGCTTGCTTCATCACCTTTATGAACCTGTTCAAGATTATGATAATTTAAACTTTCATCATTTGGATATAAAGCAGGTAATACATATTTAATCGATGAACTCCCCTTCATATCTTTAACATAATAGAATTGTTTTTTAAATATAGGTAATAAATCTAAAATATTATCTCTCATATTTAATAAATGATCACTTAATACAGGAATCAATTCAGCCATTTCTCTTAGTCTAGTCTTCTCAAAACCATCATTATAAACAAGAATACAAGAGTCTTTAGGTATATCCTTACATAATTGTTCACATAAACCATAAATAGGATTCTCATCATATTTATCATGTAAATATTCTTTATGAGTTAAATTACCATCTTTATCTAAGATATGAAGACTATATTGAAAACATAATTGTTGATATGGTTTAGTTCCGTCATATTGAGGAATAGAATCTTGATAAGATTCAAAATCCAAAAAGTATAAAGGATATCTAAATGTACTAAATAGCTTTTTAATTTCATCAATATCTATATAAGATTTAGAATCATCTAAATATGATTCTACTTGTTTAGTAGTTTTATCATTTAATAAGCCACTATTCAAAAGATCCTCATAACTAATTATATTTTTATAATATAAATCTAATTTTTTATCAAACCTGAATCCCCATCCTAAATCAAAAACATTAGGTTGAACTAGATTTCTAGTACAGTATTTAAAATAAGGACAATCATATGGTTTAAAACAACTATTAGATAAATCAGTCTTAGGTTCATTTTTACTATCTAATACTTTCTTTAACTCGGATACTTTATCATCAACTTTATCCAAATCAATTAAATCAGAAACATCTCTAACAACAAAATAATCCTTTATATCTAAATCACCGTTTTTAACATATTGATTATTAACATATACAATTGAAGACTTAACCACATTATATCCAAGTTTCTTTAATACCCAAGTTTGATATGAAACATCATCAATATAGATATCTTTAACTTCTGTAGAAGACTTAACTTCATATATTTCGAATTTATTGTCAATAAATTTTAAGATATCAACAGAAATAAAATTACCATCATAACTAAATGAAGCTTCACAAATAACTTTATCTTTATTATCTATAGCCTTTTTAGTATCATCTATCATCTTTTTATAATCAGTACTATATTCAATCAAAGTATAATCATCGCCAAATAGGTGTCTAGCAAGATCACCTACTTTATTACCATTAGAAAATACTGTTTCATTACCCATATCTTCAGCCTCTTCAGGTTTAAAACAAGAAAGCCATAAATACTTTTCACAAGTAACTCCTTTAGTATATCTAGATTTTGATAAATTCATATAATCACCCACTTATTATTTAACAAATAAAGTATATCATAAATACAAAATAAAAAGAGATATAAAATCTCTTTTAAAAACTTCCATCCTTATCAATTTCTTCTAAGTCAAAATAATAACCATATTCTTCATAGAATTCTCCACCAATACTAGCCATCTTAGTTTCCGATTTAATACCACCAAGTTTTTCATAGAACTTAATAGCATTAGTATTATCTTTTAAGCACCAAATAATCATGTTTCTTCTTCCTAAAGATAATAATTCTTTAGCAGTTTCTTTAAACAAAGCACTACCAATACCTTTATGATGTTCAGAATTCTTAATATATAAACTTTCTAACTCAGAATCATATTTAAATGATAATTCCAAAGGATTAAAACAAGAATATCCTAATACTTCATTATCACGAACAGCAACTAATACTTTGTCTTTATATTCTTCAAAACTTCTAAAGTATCTTTCAGCTTGTTCTTCATAATCCATACCATTTAAATACTTTTCAGCTATTATTTGATCGTAGGTTCCTCTCCAACCATCAATTTTAATGTGAGCCATTTGAATTTGATCTTCGATTCTATTAAATCTAATAATATAATCTTCTTTATCTTCAAGTTGTTCAAGTGCTCTACCCATATCATATAAAGCATTAATTAATATCTTTTTATCAATTGCAAAACTAACTCTACCAATAAGTTCATCTTCATATGGCCAAGAAATTGATTGACCAACTAAGAATCTAATTCTACATGTCTTATAGAAAAATTTTAACAAATCTCTTTCAGTACTAATTATTCTTCCTTTATACTTCATTCCTTTTACTTCAGTAAAATCAAGAATTGAGAAGAAACCAGATTCAGTCTCTAAATTCTTAGGGAATGTTACATAAGGAAGACCTTTTAAAGCAATATCAGTTTTATCTCCCAAAACAATATTTACATCTTGTTTAACAATAAATTTATACTTGTCATCAATAGAATCTATACCATCAACTAATGCTTTTAATAATTGTGATCTATACTTATATTCACTTCTTAATACGTAGAAATAAGATTCATATTTTTTATTTCTTTCAGGAGTACTATTAAAAGCACCAGCCAAAGCATATCCAGTTAAACATGGACTTGAATCTATTTCTTGGAATATTCTATTAATTATTTCTCTAATAATAAGTTCATCAGCGACTACAAAACCTGCTCTAACGGCTGCAAGTCCATAAGCTTTAGATAAACCAAATAATGAAATAGTATTTCTAAACATACCTGGAATAGTAGCAATAGGTTTAGCTAAATTATCTTTATCAAAAGTAACATCTCTATATACTAAATCATCAATTATAAATACTCCTCTTGAATTACAAACTTCCCCTAATTTAGTTAAAAGTTCAACATTTTTTTCACCCATTACTTTTCCAGTAGGATTATTAGGATTAGCATTTAAGAATGCAACAACTCTTGGAACATATCCTTTTCTTTTATTATAAACTCTTTGAAGACTTTCATTAATTTCGTCTATTTTTTTAGCAAGCTTATCAGGATTAATTAAAAAGTTATCTTCTTTTTCTAATGGAATAAGTTCTACTTCTGCTCCACTTCTTTCAGCTCTAATAGTAAATAATCCATAACTTGGACCAGGAACTAAAATTACATCACCTGGTCTAGAAATAATATTAATAATAATATTAAAAATCATTGAAGTAGATGGCATAAAAGTAATATTATGAACACTTAATCCTTTATCATCTACATCATCATATGGATAAGGTTTATCGTTAATAAAACCTTCTTGTTCAACATAATCAAGAAGTTGTTTTCTAATTCTATCATCACCTTCAGTATAAGGATACATAAATAGTTCTCCACTATCTAATCCTTCTTTCATCTTTTCAATACATAAAGGAAATGGTTTAAATTTTAAAGGATTACCAGTACCTAAGTCTGTATCCTTTTTAGTTGTTATCTCACTATCTCTTACTTCATATCCATAAAAGTTAATAGCATCTGCTATCTTTTCTACAGTTGGATTAAACTTTTCCATATCTAATCTATTTCCAACTAAAGGTAATCCAAACCTTCTTTCCTTAAGTTGAGGATTATCTCTTAAAAATCTATCAATTGCACTTGATTTAATTAACATATTTATCACCACTTAATCTATATAATAACATTAAAATCAAAATTTTAATTACTAAAATTACACCTAAATAAAATAAACAAAATAAAACGAGCTACACAGCTCGGTTTTACCATACAAGCGAGAGGCAATCAGTCGTGCCTCTCATTCAGGGGGTTTTGGTTGTATCGTCTAAAAATCATTAGAGATACCGCAAGGCAATTATCTACCTTGCTACATTAAATATAAAAAATATTATATTTTTTGTCAATCACATTTAAAAATAATTTTAATCATTATTTATCAAACATTCCATAATCTCCCTATAATACGGATAATTTCTAAAATTATTTTCAATATTATTTTTTATGAATTCATCACTATCTTTTTTTGCTTGCAATAATATTTTATTATCACTAACTAAATTAGCAATCTTAAATTCCATATCACCATGTTGTCTAATTCCAAATAAATCTCCAGATCCTCTAAGTTTTAAATCCATTTCACTAATATAGAATCCATCATTACTTTCAACTAAACAATCAAGTCTTTCGCTTCTTTTATCGCTTAATAAAATACATTTCGATTCATAAGAGTTTCTTCCTACTCTTCCTCTTAATTGATGAAGTGTAGATAAACCAAATCTTTCAGCATTAAATATAACTATACAAGTAGCATTTTCAACATCTACTCCAACTTCAATAACAGTAGTAGAAAGTAATATATTAGTCTTACCTTCTTTAAAATCATTAATTACTTTATCTTTAGTTTCATTTTTTAACTTACCATGAAGAATTCCAATCTTAATATTAGAATTAATATATTCACTAATTTTATCTTTAATATTATTTAAATCATTTAAATCAGACTCTTCATCTTCAATTAAAGGAGCAACCATATAAACTTGATGATTATTATTTAATTCACCATTAACAATCATCATAACTTCATTCATTTTATCGAAATTAAATTGATAAGTTTTAATATCTTTTCTATTACTTGGTTTATCTTTAATCATAGATATATCCATATCACCATAAATAGTTAATGCATAAGTTCTTGGAATTGGTGTTGCACTCATATATAAAACATCAACAAATTTACCTTTATTTCTTAAAATATTTCGTTGATTAACACCAAATCTATGTTGTTCATCAGTAATTACTAAACCTAAATTATCAAATTCTACTTTATCTTCAAGGATAGCATGTGTACCAAAAAGAATATCAATTGATCCATCACTTAACTCTTTATATATTTCTTTTCTCTCTTTTACACTAGTACTTCCGGTTAATAATCTTGCATTAATATCTAAACCATTAAATGTTTTTAGGAAATTATTATAGTGTTGAATTGCTAATACTTCGGTAGGTGCAATCATAGTACCTTGATATCCACACTTATTATTTAAAATTAAAGAAATAAAAGCAACAATAGTTTTACCACATCCAACATCACCAAGAATAAGTCTATTCATTCTTCTTAAATCTTTGAAATCGTTAACTATATCATTTAAAGCTTCCATTTGACCTTTAGTTAATTCAAAAGGAATTAATGATAAAACATCTTGAATCATTTCATCACTTACATCTTTTATAACAAAGCTCTCAGATAACTCTTTTCTTATTTTTAATAAATTAATTTTAAACATAAACGTAAATAATTCTTCATACTTAAGTTTAAGTAATGCTTTTTTATAGTCATCATTATTAACTGGAATATGAATTATCTTTAATGCATCATTAATCTTTATAAGATCATATCTATCATTTATATAATCAGGAATAGTTTCATCAATATCAATATTAGTTAATGCTTCATTAATTAGATTAACAAGAGTACCTTTTTTTATTAAACTACCAACATGATAAACGCCTTCAATTAAAGTCTTATCTAATTTTTCATTTATAACTTTTGACACAGTAAAAGTATTAGTAAGTTCATCATATTTACCAACCAAAGTTAATTCTTTATTTAAATATAATTGTTTAGTTAAATAAGGTTGATTAAAAACAGTGACATTAATAATCCTATTACAAGTTTCAAAACTAAATCTGATAATACTATTAACTTTATTACCTCTAAAAAAGTTAACTTTAGATACCACTTTTCCAATCACAGTAATGGTATCATTACTGTTACAATTGTTGATATTTATAGGTCTATAAACATTATATCTAAATGGAAAAAATCTAACTAAATCATCTATCGAGTTTATGCCCAAATCACTTAGACTTGCAAGTGTTTTAGTACCTACTCCTTTTAATTCTTTTAATTCCATAATTTACCTCTAAATAAATTGTATCACAAAGTGAAACTTTTTGTTGACAAAAGATACTTTATCACTTACTATATTAAGTACCAATTCACAAACAGGCGAATTGGTGCTAGTATCACACTAGCCAACCCCTTTTTATTCTTTGAAGCTAGTCTCAGGGGGCTAGCTTCGTTTTTGTTTATACAATAAAAGACTTCATTTTTGAAGTCTTTTTTATTTAATAATAGATGCATCAATAATAGCTAGTAAAATACTACTACTACAATAGGCAAGT
This sequence comes from Bacilli bacterium, assembly GCA_024693165.1. Classification (GTDB taxonomy): domain Bacteria; phylum Bacillota_I; class Bacilli_A; order RF39; family UBA660; genus UBA6985. Next base: position 8,312 of record JAILLM010000148.1, read on the forward strand.
GTTAAAGCTAATAATATTTGTAAGAATATAGCTTCATACTTTCTATTAGTCTTAATAATATTATTAAAATTAATACCAGATACAGCATATATACTTAAAGCAAGCATAAGTGTATATAAAGCTAATTTCATTGTTCTAACATTTCTATCTTTTCAATTCTTCTAACATGTCTTTCTTCATTAGAAAAATCAGTTTTAACAAACTTCTCAATCATTATTTTTAAATTATTAATGTTTTCTTTATAAGAAAGTGCAATTACATTAGCATTATTATGTTGTCTTGCTAAGATTGCTTCAGATTCATTAGATACTTTTGCACATCTAATTCCTTTGAATTTATTTGCTGCAATAGACATACCTATTCCAGTACCACACATTAATATTCCTAAATCTGCTTGATTACTTAATACAGCTTCACAAACTCTTTTAGCAAAATCAGGATAATCATCAATCGAAGTATTATCTTGACTTAAATCAAGAACTTCAAATCCTTGATTAACAAGAAAAGAAATAATTTCTTTTTTTTCATTAACACCATTATGATCAGTAGCAATTGCTAACTTCATTATTTTTCACCCATCGCTTTCTTAAATACTGGAAGTAATCCAATATTACCTTTTCTATGAACTGGTAATTGATATAAATCATGACCAGGAAAATCATTACCTTCAATTAAACAAGGTTTCTTTTCTCCTAAACATACATCCCAAGCTACATATCCAACTTTAGGAACTACTTTAGAAGCTTCAATACATAATTTTTTAACATCATCCCACATAGGAATTTCAGTACCTACGATAGGTTTATTAGTATATGGATGTATTTCATAAACTTTAGTTGCTTTATCAATCGCAGGGAATTCAATTAAACCTGTATCTACATTAACTGCAGTTACCATGCCTCCATGATTAAAGTTATCTACAACATTACCATCATTACCAATTCTTAAATAAGCAGTAACAACTTTATGATTTAAAGTCACAACTCTTAAAGTATTAACAGATAAAGGATAAATATTATTTAAAACTTTATGTTGGTCAGCAACTTCTTCAACTAAAGTTTGTTTATTTCTAATCAACTTATGATATAAACTCTTAATATCCATTCCTTTAGTATCTATCTTTTCAACACCTTTACCACAAGAAGCATCTAAAGGTTTAACTACAATAATTGAATGCTCTTTACAAAAATTAACAAACATTTCTAGATTAGGTTCTTCTCCATCAAGTTTCATCCAATCCCTATTTAAGTATTTATCAAATATCTTATTAAATATTGCTTTATCTTCAAATTTATATATTTCAGTTTTATCATTATATTTTTTACAAATAGAATTATTAATACCTCTAGTAATAATAGTCTTCTTTTCTGATGTTTTCATGTTATACATTTGAAATTGATAATAATCTACATAACCAGCTCCAAATCTTAATCCAGAATAAACCATATCGCAGAATATAATAAACTTAGGTTTACCACATTTTTCTTTTACCAAATCAATAGTCTTAAACATATTGCCATAGTTCATTGTAGTAATTCTTTTTAACATATAAGATACTTTTCCCATATATATCACCACTTAAATTATAACATTTTTTTAATTACAATAATTATATATTGTTAAGTATGACATTTAGTTAACATTTAAAGAATTTAAATTATTTACTTTAATGATATAATTTAAGTG
>JAILLM010000006.1 GCA_024693165.1 Bacilli bacterium
GGAATACTAATTTCAGTAATAACTTCATTAATAGGTTTAGTATTATCTAAGAGAAACTATAATACTATTAAAAATGTTATGGGAATAATAATTTTATTAGTTCTTGTAGAACTTTCTATATTTGCTGCAACTAAAGTTATTAACACTGTATTTGTAGTTTATTATGAAGGATTAGAAACATTCTGGTATGAAACAGCATGTACATTACAAGTGTTATTGCTTGCATTTATAGTTGGTGTTGGATTAATACTTTATAAACTTGTACCATCTCTTAAAGAGAGTAAATAAATTTGTAAAATAAAAAAATTGTTTGACTTTTGTGTTATTTTGGTGTAATCTTTTAAAAGTAAGTTTGATACTTAAACAAACGAGAAAAATTTTATAAAAAAAGGAATGATCAAAATGGCAAAAAAACAAGTAGATTTGACAGCTGATGGATTATTACAAGTACAAGAAGAATTAGATAAATTAAGATTAGTTGAAAGACCAAGAATTATTCAAGCAATTAAAGATGCTAGAAGTCAAGGTGACTTATCTGAAAATGCAGACTACGATGCTGCTAGAGAAGAACAAGCTAAAACTGAAGCTAGAATCAAAGAATTAGAATATATCGTTGATAACGCTAATATCATTGAAAAGGTTGATGGAGAAGTTGGACTTGGTTCAACTGTAACTGTTGAGTTTGTTGATGACGATGAAGAAGAAGTATACAAAGTAGTTGGAGTTACTGAAGTTGATGTTGATAACAACATGATTTCTAAAGAATCTCCAATCGGTGCTGCTCTTTATGGTCATAAAGAAGGCGAAGTTGTAGAAGTTAAATTACCTAACGGTGGTGGATACGAAATAAAGATTGTTAAGATTGCTTAACAATCTCTTTTTTTTATTTTAAAATTAAGTTATAATACAAAAACGAAAGAAGGGGATAATGTGGCTGAACATTATTTTACTAACAATGCTGATTTAAAAAGTGAGACTAGATTAATTCATTATAACTATGGTGATGGTTCAATTGAATTTACATCTGACTTAGGAGTATTTTCAAAAGATAAACTTGATTATGGTTCAAGACTATTAATTGAAACTTATATTGAAAAAGGTAGAGATGGAATTGATCTATTAGACGTAGGTTGTGGATATGGATTTATTGGTATATCTTTAGCTAAGATTAAGAATACTAAATCTACAATGGTAGATGTTAATAAAAGAGCAGTTCATTTAGCTAAGATGAATATTAAAAATAATAAAATTGAACATGCTACTGCATTTGAATCAAATATATATGAATCAGTTGAAGGATTATATGATATAGTTATTACAAATCCTCCAATTAGAACAGGTAGAGAAACAGTCCTTACATTCTTAAGAGACTCTAAAAAATTCTTAAAACCTGGTGGAGAGTTATGGTTCGTTATGAGAAAGGATCAAGGAGCCTTAACAGTCGCTAAAAAACTAGAAGATTTATATAAAATTGAAATAATTGCTAAAAGTAAAGGATTTTTCATATTTAAAGGAATTTAACTGTTGACAGGAAAATAAGTTGCTAGTATAATTTTATGTTGGTGACTTATTTTCTTTTTTTGGTGGAAATAATTCTCAAAATTACTATAGTATTGGGGTGAAAAGATGTCATACAAAGTTCAAAAATTTGGTGACCATAGAGAAAGAAGAAATTTCTCTAAGACTTCTAGTGCGTTAGAATTATCTAACTTACTAGAAATTCAAACAGCGTCATATAAATGGTTCTTAACTGATGGTATCGATGAAGTATTCAAAGATATTTTCCCAATTGAAAGTTTCACTGGTAAAGTTTCTTTATCATTTGACTCATTCTCTTTTGGAGAACCAAGATATGGCACTAAAGAATCTAAGGAACGTATGGTAACATACTCAGCTCCTTTAAAGGTTCAAGCTCGTGTTTTCTTAAATGAAACAGGAGAAGTTAAAGAACAAGAAGTGTTCTTAGGCGACGTTCCAATGATGACTGAAGCAGGAACATTCATCATTAATGGTGTAGAACGTGTAATTCAATCTCAATTAATTCGTAGTCCAGCAATCTATTTTTCTAAAACTATAGATAAAAACGGACGTCCAGTTGTAGCAGGTGAGATTATCCCTAACCATGGTACATGGCTTGAATACGAATTAGATGCAAGAGATGTTGTTTATATCAGAATTGATAGAACTAGAAAAGTAGCAGCTACTACTTTCTTAAGAGCTCTAGGTTTATCAAGTGATGAAGAAATCTTAGAAATGTTTGGTGAAAACAATCAATTCATCAAAAATACATTAGAAAAAGATTCTACTAAAAATACTGATGAAGCATTAATCGAAATCTATGAAAAATTACGTCCAGGTGAACCTGCAACACTTGATTCTGCTAAGAACCAAATCATTACTAGATTCTTTGATAGATTCAGATATGATTTAGCAAAAGTAGGACGTTATAAATTTAATAAAAAATTAAATATCCTAGACAGATTATTAGGACAAAAATTAGCTGAATCAATCACTATTGATGGCAAGACTATTGTTGAAGCTGGAACAGTTATTGATAAAGCTACTCTTGAAGAATTAAGACCAATCTTCAAAGATGGTTATAATTTAAAAGATGCTACAATTAATGAAGAATTAGATCAATATGCTAAGATTCAAACAGTTAAGATTGTAGATCCTAATAATGAAAACGAAACTATTACTATCATTGGTAATGATACTACTTCTGATTTAAGAAGATTATCTATTCCAGATGTATATGCTGCAACTTCATATTACTTAAATCTTTTAGCTGGATTTGGTAATACTGATGAAATTGACCATTTAGGTAATAGACGTGTTAAACAAGTTGGTGAACTTGTTCAAAATCAATTTAAAGTTGGTGTAACTAGAATGGAAAGAGTTATTCGTGAAAGAATGACTACTCAAGAACTAGATGCAATGACACCAAAAACATTAATTAACATTAGACCAGTTACTGCTGCATTAAAAGAATTCTTTGGTTCATCTCAATTATCAAAATTCATGGATCAAATTAACCCAATTGCAGAATTAACTGATAAGAGACGTTTAAGTTCTCTTGGACCTGGTGGTTTATCAAGAGATAGAGCAGGTATTGATGTACGTGACGTTAACGTATCTCACTACGGTAGAATTTGTCCTATCGAATCACCAGAAGGACCAAACATTGGTTTAATTACATCATTATCAGGATATGCAAAAATCAATGAATATGGATTTATTACAACTCCATATAGAAAAGTTGAAAATTGTCATGTAACTGATGAAATTGTTTACTTAACTGCAGATGAAGAAGCAGATTACTATATCGCTCAAGCCACTACTCCAATGGATGACGATATGAATATCTCAGCTGATACAGCAGTATGTAGATACAATGGTGATGACGTTATTGCTAAGAAAGAAGATATCAATTTCATTGATGTTTCTCCTGCACAAATTACAGCAATTACAACATCAATCATTCCATTCCTTGAACACGACGACGCAACTCGTGCGCTAATGGGTTCAAACATGCAACGTCAAGCAGTTCCACTACTTAGAACAGAAGCTCCAAGAGTTGGTACTGGTGTTGAATATATTGCAGCTAGAGATTCAGGATCTACTATCGTTTGTAAAAATGATGGTGTTGTTGAATACGCTGATGCAAAGAAAATTATCGTTAAGACTAAAGACGATAGAGATACTTACTATTTAGCTAACTTTGAAAAGAGTAATGCTGAAAGTTGTATTAATCATTCTCCAATCGTTGTTAAAGGTGAAAAGGTACACAAAGGTGAAGTTATCGCTGATGGACCTTCTACAAACAACGGAGAATTAGCACTTGGTAAGAATATGACTATTGCATTTATGACTTGCAACGGTTATAACTACGAAGATGCGATCGTATTAAACGAACATTTAGTTAAAGATGATGTATTTACTACATTACATATTGAACATTATGATATCGATTGTAGAGATACTAAATTAGGACCTGAAGAAATTACTAGAGATATTCCAAATGTATCTGAAGAAACTCGTAAGAACTTAGATGCAAATGGTATCGTAAGAATTGGTACTGAAGTTAAAGATGGAGATATCCTTGTTGGTAAAGTAACTCCAAAAGGTGTTCAAGAACTTACTTCAGAAGAAAAATTATTACATGCTATCTTTGGTGAAAAGACTAGAGAAGTTAGAGATACTTCTTTAAGAGTTCAACATGGTGCTGGTGGTATCGTACACGATGTTAAGATTTATACAAAAGAAAATTCTGATGAATTACCTGCTGGTGTATCTAAAGTTATTAGAGTATATATTATTCAAAAACGTAAGATCCAAGTTGGTGATAAGATGTCAGGACGTCATGGTAATAAGGGTGTAGTTTCATTAATTTTACCAGAAGAAGATATGCCATACTTACCAGATGGAAAACCAGTAGATATCGTACTTAACCCACAAGGTATTCCTTCACGTATGAACGTAGGACAAATCCTTGAATTACACTTAGGTATGGCTGCTCAAAAACTTGATGTTTATTGTGCAACTCCAGTATTCGATGGTGCTACAGTTGAAGAAATCTATGAAATGATGGATGAAGCTGGTATGGATCACGATGGTAAAACTTGGTTATATGATGGTAAAACTGGTGAACCATTCGAAAACAGAGTATCTGTAGGTGTTATGTACTTCATTAAGTTACATCACATGGTTGATGATAAGTTACATGCTCGTTCAATTGGACCTTACAGTTTAGTTACTCAACAACCTTTAGGTGGTAAAGCTCAATTCGGTGGTCAAAGATTCGGTGAAATGGAAGTTTGGGCATTATATGCTTATGGTGCTTCTCATGTATTACAAGAAATGATGACTGTTAAATCTGATGACGTTATGGGCCGTGTAAAAGTTTACGAAGCTATCGTTAAAGGTAAGAATATTTCTACAGCTGGTATCCCTGAATCATTCAGAGTATTAATTAAGGAATTACAAGCTTTAGGATTAAATATTGAAATGATCGACAATGAAGACAAGATTCATGATTTAAAAGAATTAGAATCTGAAGAAAATCAAGAAGATGTTGTAACTGTTGACGAAATAGATGCTTATACTGGTGAAGTTAAACCTAAATCAAACTTAACTCCAGTAAATGCTGAAATGGATCATGTTGATGACACTCCAACTGCAGTTGGTGAAGAAGAACTTGACCCAATGGAAGAAGAATTCGACGATGAAGACTTCGATGACGATTATTCAATCGAAGACGAAGAACCAAGCGAAGAAGACTTAATGGAAATGGAAGACTTTGAAGGAGGGGAAGAATAATGATAGACGTTAATAACATTAAAGGTATTAAGATTAGTATTGCTAGCCCTGAAAAAATTAGAGAATGGTCTTATGGTGAAGTAACAAAACCAGAAACTATTAACTATAGAACTTTAAAGCCTGAAAGAGATGGTTTATTCTGTGAAAAGATTTTTGGGCCATCAAAAGATTATGAATGTTCTTGTGGTAAATACAAGAGATTAAGATATAAAAATGTTGTATGTGATAGATGTGGAGTTGAAGTTACTAGTTCAGCTGTTCGTAGAGAACGTATGGGACATATTGAACTTGCTTCTCCATGTTCACATATCTGGTTCTTTAAGGGTGTTCCTTCAAAGATGGGTCTTGCTTTAGACATGTCTCCAAGAGACTTAGAAGAAGTACTATATTTCGTAAGTTATGTAGTAATTGATCCAGGAACTGCTCCTTTAGAATTTAAACAAATCCTTTCTGATAAAGAATATAGAGCTTACTATGAAAAATATGGCGATACATTCAAAGTTGGAATGGGTGCTGAAGCAATCAAAAAATTACTTTCAATGGTTGATGTTAAAGGTGAAATTGAAAAGCTAAGAGCTGAACTTGAAACTGCTAATGGACAAAAGAGAGTAAGATTAATCAAGAGACTTGATTGTTTAGTTGCTTTTGAAGAATCAGGAAATAAACCTGAATGGATGATTTTAGACTGTATTCCAGTTATTCCACCAGATTTAAGACCTATGATTCAATTAGACGGTGGTAGATTTGCTAC
>JAILLM010000010.1 GCA_024693165.1 Bacilli bacterium
AATAATTTGAAGGATTTAACCATAATTCTTCTTCATTATTATTAATTTCTAATCCTTTAGAAACATCTATTAATTTTATTTTAGAATTATTATTTAATATCTTTATAGCTGTATCTGTTTCAGATAAACCATTATATATAAACATATCATTTTTAGCACTGTTCTTAATCTTTTTATCAGTTACTTCATAATTATTTGTATCAATACCATTTGGATAAATAGGAGTAATAGTTGAATAATCTCCATATAAAACATTAATTGCATATTCGATTGGATACTTAGTAACCGCGATATCAATATTTTCCATAGTATCTGTTTTAAAACAACCTGTAACCATTAATAACCCTGAAAAAATGATAAGTAAAATTTTAATATTTTTTTTCATATTTTCTCCTTTTTTCTAATATAAAGTATACTATTTTAAGGTATTTTTGTAAATTATAACTAGAATAAACATACGCTATCTTGTATAATTATAAAAGGTGATTATTATGAAGTTTTTAACTGATTTAGGAATAACTGTTAAAAATGAAGATTTACTTATGGAAGCATTAACTCATTCTTCTTATGCAAATGAACATAGTAATACTAAGTATTATGAAAGACTAGAATTTTTGGGAGATGCAGTATTACAACTAGCATCTAGTGATTATTTTTATAAGAAGTATGATTTAAGCGAAGGAGAAATGTCTAAAGTAAGAGCATCTTATGTTTGTGAGAATGCACTTTTTGAGTATTCAAATGCAATTGGTTTAACACCAAACATTAGAGTGGGTAATGGAACTGAAAAGACTCCTTCAATCGTAGCTGACTGTTTTGAATCTGTTTTAGCTGTTATTTATTTAGAACATGGTTTTAGTGTTGCTAAAAAATATGTTTTAGGAATAATTGCTCCTTATGTAGAAAAAGGAGTACGTTTTATTACGGACTATAAATCTTATTTACAAGAAATGGTTCAACCAGAAAGAACAAATATTGAATATACTGTAATACATGAAGAAGGACCTCAAAACGATAAAGTATTTACTGTTGAAGTGATTATTGATGGCATTCGTTATGGAGTAGGTTCTGGAAAATCTAAGAAGCAAGCAGAACAAAATGCTGCTAAGAATGCAATAGAGAAAATAGCTTGAGGTGTTTAAATGAAATTAGTAAGTATTGAAGCACATGGTTTTAAATCATTTGCAGATAAAATTGAAATAAGTGTTAATGATGGTATTACATGTATAGTAGGTCCTAATGGTTCAGGTAAAAGTAATATAGTAGATGCAGTTCGCTGGGTTTTAGGTGAATCTAGTTTAAAAGAAATTCGTGGTGGAGAAACTCAAACTGATATCATCTTCTCTGGATCACAATCAAGAAAAGAAGAATCTCGTGCTTGGGTTTCTTTAACTTTTGATAATAGTGATCACTATTTATCTACTGATTTAGAATCAGTTGAAATTAAAAGGGAAGTATATCGTTCAGGTGAATCAGAATACTATATAAATAATGCTAAAGTAAGAAAAAAAGATATAACTGATCTATTTATTGATAGTGGAGCAAATCCAGATTCTTACTCAATCATTGGCCAAGGTAAAATCCAAGAAATTCTTAAAGGTAGACCAATGGATCGTAGAACTATCATTGAAGAAGCAGCTGGAGTTCTTAAATATAAAAAGAGAAAAGAAGATTCTTTAAGAAAATTAGATAATACTAAAGATAATATTGAAAAAGTAGATTTAGTAATTAAAGAACTTATGGTTTCTTTAGAGCCTCTTCGTTTAGAATCTATCCAAGCTAAAAAGTATGTTGAATATAGAGATGAACTTAAAGATATTGAAATTAGTTTACTTGCAAAAGATATTAAAACAATTAATGATGATTTTGTAACTTCAAAAGATAAATTAAAAGAACTTAATGAAGAAATACTTAAGATGAGTAACTCTTCATCAATTGATTCTTCAAATATCGAAAAATTAAAGAATAAACATATGACTTTCGAAGAAAAGATAAACGAAACTCAAGATAAACTTATGGAATTACAAGAAACATTAAGTAATCTTGAAATGCAAAAACAAGTTTTATCTGAAAGAAAGAAATATGAAGTAGATGATCAAAAACTACAAAATAATATTTTAGCTTTAAAAGAATCTAAGGTAGAACTTGAAAAGAGTATTAATAGTTTTAAATCTAATATTGATGTATTAAATGATGAAATAACTAAATTAAAAAAAGATTTTGAAAATAAAACTACTGAATATAATACTTTAATAGTTAAAAGAAATACTTTGAGTGACACATTAAATAAAACTAATAGAGATATTTTAATTCTTAAGAACAAAATTGATGTATTAAAATCAGATATTGAACATGATGTTGGAGTTCCTTATGCTGCTAAAAGTATTATTAGTAATCCTAAACTTAATGGTATTCATAATGTATTATGTAAGTTATTTGAAACTAGTAATGAATATGCAAATGCTATTAATATTAGTTTAGGAGCTAATTCAAATGTAGTAGTAGTTAATGATACAACTTCAGCTACTAAAGCAATTGAATTCTTAAAACAAAATAATTTAGGAAGACTTACATTCTTCCCAATAAGTGTTATTAAAGGAAGATTTGTAGATCCAGATACTTTAAGTATTGCAGAAACCTTTGATGGGTTTATTGATGTTGCATCTAACTTAGTTAAGACTGATGCTTTATATAAAAATATAATTGATAATCAATTAGGGAATATCTTAGTAGTTAAAGATATTGAGACAATGAAATCTTTAGGTTCTAAGATTAAATATAGATATAGAGTAGTAACACTTGATGGAGAAATTTTACACACTGGTGGTGCAATGACTGGTGGTAACGTTAATACTAAACAATCAAATGTTATTAATAATAAGTTATTACTTGAAAAACAAACTAAAGACTTAGAAAACCTTCAAGTTAGTGTAAAGAAAACTGAACAAGAATATAATATTACTAATGAAGATGTAAGAATTCTTGAAACAGAACTTATTTCTAAAAGAAGTGATATAAGTGCTAAGGTTGCTATTATTGAAGCTAAGACTAAAGAATTAGATGAAATGAATTCAAGATTAGATTCAATTAATAGTGAAATCAAAGGTACTGATAATGTAATAAAGAATGAAGTTGATAAAGAATTAGATAAAGTATTATCTGATATTGTTAAGACTTCAAAAGAAAAAGAAGAAACAAATAATAAACTTATTAAATTAAGAAGTGATAGAAATGATGTTTCTGCTGAAATTGAAGAACTAGAGCTTGCGAGTAGAAAGAAAAATAGTGAATTCAATAAGAAACAAGATGAAGCTAAAACTCTAGAAGTAGAAATTGGTAAGATGGATATTAAACTTGATAACCTTCTTAATAAATTAAGTGAAGAATATGAAATGACTTATGAAAGAGCGAGTCAAGAATATGTTTTATCTCTTGATGAAACAGTTGCTCGTTCTAAAGTAAACTCTTTAAGAAAATCTATTAATGAACTTGGTGATGTTAATGTAGGTTCAATTAAAGAGTTTGAAAGAGTGAATGAAAGATATACATTCTTAAATACTCAAAGAGAAGATTTAGTTAAAGCAAGTGATGACTTACTTGAAATCATTACTGACTTAGATGAAACAATGAAAAAAAGATTCAGTGAAACATTTAAGAATGTTAATGAAGAATTTGGTAGAGTATTTAAACAACTATTCAAAGGTGGTAAAGCAGAACTTATTCTTACTGATCCTGAAGATATGTTAAATACTGGAGTAGACTTAAATGCATGTCCTCCTGGGAAGTCTTTAAAGAATTTAACTGCACTTTCTGGTGGGGAAATGACATTAACTGCAATTGCGCTTTTATTTAGTATTTTAAATATAAGAGTAGTTCCATTCTGTATTTTAGATGAGGTAGAAGCAGCACTTGATGATGCAAACGTTGCATCTTTTGGTGAATATCTACAAGATTATAAAAATAAGAGTCAATTTATTGTTATTACACATAAGAAAAAGACTATGGAATATGCTAATACATTATATGGAATTACAATGCAAGAAAGCGGTGTTTCTAAACTTGTTAGCGTAAGACTTGAGGATAAGTAAACTTAATAAAAAGGTATATACATTATTTAACTATGATGTTAAAATAATTGTAGAAATGTGTGATTTCGTATGCACGAAAAAGGAGTGATTGTATGAATTACAACGATGATTTATCGGAATTTAGAAGATTACATAACGAAATGGTTAATCAACCAGAAGATAGAGAACTTGAAGCTGCAGCAGATTTAATCATTAGAAGACATTATAATGATAGAGACTTCATGCTGGAAGCAATTAAAACGGATCCAAATGTAGTTGATCAATTAGATTCAGGATTAAAATCCGATCCTAGTTTTATAGCTGAAATAGTAAGAAATAATCCTGACTTTAATTGGAATGATTATGGTATTGATACTAGTTTAGCTGAGGAATCTCGTTTAGAAGGATTGTTAGACAAAGCGTCTACTATTCCAACTGATTCTGCAATTAACACTTTAAATAACAATAATACACAAGGAGAACAAAGTATGGATGATATTATAAGAGAACAAACAGAAGCAATGTATGATACTCGTGATGAAATGATTCAAGATTACTTAAATCAAAATCAAGCACAACCTGAAGTTTCTAATACTGTTGAAGCGCCTGTTGCTGCACCTGTAGAACCAACTCCAGTACCTGAAGAAGTAAAAGTTCAAGATGTAGATAATACAGATACAGCTGATCTTTCAGCTTCAATCACTGATTTCACATCATACTTAAAAGATGGCATTGGTAAAATTGAAGAAATTAATGAAAACTTAAATCAAGTAGTTTTCCCTGAAACTCATTTAGAAAACTATTTCTCATTAGAAGATTATTTCAAAGCAGAAAAGAATTTACCATTTGGTGATAAAAACTTTGCTGATTTAACAAATGAAGAAAAAAGTAATCTAACATTCTTATATAGAAGAGATATGGAAAACGATAGAAATAAAATTATTTCTATGATTAAAGATAAATATAATAATCAAAAGAATAGTTTTGTTAACGCAATTAGTAGCAAAACTAAACAAGTATCTAGATTAGTAGAAAACTTCGTTCATGAAATGACAAGCAAAAAAGAATCTGCTGAAATGAAACTTAAATGGGCTCTACAAGATTTCGAAGAATTAGAAAATGAAAGAAAAACTCCTACAACTTCATTTGAAAGAGCACAAGAAATTCTAGATTTAGAAAGAAAATTACAAAAAGAAATCGATTCTTATAGAAGTTCAATTAGCAACTATGCTGGTTTAATTGGATTAGGAAAATCATATGGTGAACTTGCTGCTGATATTAGCGCAAGAGTAGCTGATGGAAAATTAGAATTAAATGATCAATTAAAAGAATTAGACAGTATTTACGAAACACTTCAAAATCCGGATAAGGTTAAAGAATTCGCTGAAACATCTAGAGCTAAAGTAGGAGAACCTGAACCAGTTGTTGAAACTCCAGTTGTAGAAGAACCAATTCCTGAACCTGAAGTTAAAGAAGAACCTGTTAAGGAAGAAGAACCAGAAAAAGCTGAAGAACCTGAAGCAAAAGAAGAAGACAAAGAAGAAGATAAAGAAGAAACAAAAGAACCTGTAAAAGAAGAAAAAGTTGAACCTAAGAAAGAAGAAGAAGATAATAGAGTATTTACACCAGAAGCTCCTGGAATTAACCTTGATCCTAGAAAAGTTACAAGACCTGAAGCAAAAGCAGTTATAGCATCTAGAAGATCATTTAATAGAACTGCTATGACAGTTCCTGTTGCTATCGGTTTAGGACTTGCATTAATTTCAACTTCTCCAGTATCAACTCTTACTGTTCCTTTAGGATTAGCATTTGGAGCTATGGCTGGTGGAAATGCAATTCTTACAAAAGCTTTACATGATAAGCTTCAAGAATACTTCTTAAAGAGAAAATTGGATCAATTAGCTGCAAATTATGATGCTGAAGTAGTATATGATTACGAAAATCATGAAGCTCATTTTGGATTTTATGATGAAAAAGAAGATAAATATAAAATAATTAAAGATTATTCAGATTTAGAAAAAAGATTAGAAAGAATATTAAAAGAAGAAGGTTCATTAGCTCCAAATTTTGAAGCAGCAGAGTTAGGCAATAAATATGCTGCTCAATTCAAAAAACTATCTAGAGGTGGAGACCTAATGAGCTCTGATATTGAATCTATATTAACTCCTTTATTCGATAGAGTTGGTGGTGTAACTCCAGCAGTTCCTATTGCAACACAAATAATTGAACCAGCAATTGAACAAGGAAGAAAATTCTTCGGTAAGAAAAAAGAACAATTCTTAAATCTTATTTCTAATAAAGAAAAATATAATTTAAATGAAGAACAAATTGAAAGAATTGAAAAAGACGCAGAATTAGCTGATCAAGTTGTTAATCGTGGTGTATTTAAAGGTTCAAATGTAGTTAGAAAAGCATCTGAATTAAAAGATAAATTAATGAATAGTAGATTTGTTGCAGACTTAAGAAATAGAAATGATGAAGAATTCTTTGAAGATGAATTTGAAGAAAAATTAGAAAATCAAAGACCTGAAGAAGATAAACAAATCGTTGAAGAACAAAATATAGATGAAGAATTTGCACCTGAAGTTCCTATTGAAGAAGCTCCAGTTGAAGAAGCACCAGTAGTAGAAACTCCTGTTCAAGTTATAGAAGAAGATAGACAAAAAGAAATAGGTGATTCTTTATACGAAGATGATCTAGCAAAAGAATCTGCAGAACTTCAAAATGATGAAGTTATTGATGTAGAAAAAACTAATACATATGATCCAAAAGTTTCATACGATGAATATAATAGATGGATTGACAGTCTTAGAAATTCTGAAAGTGAATTAGATGAACTTCATGTAAGAATTGGATTAGATGAAAACTTATCTGAAGCAGAAAAACAAGCACTTCAAAGTAAGATTGAATTTATGGTAAGTCCTACAAAAGTAGAAGATACTGGACGTTCACTATAGTAAAAGGAGGAATAAAATGACAGAGGTTGGAAATATTGTTACACTAGAAGGCAATGAAGAATATTTAATTCTAGAAGAAACAACTAAAAATGGTGTTAGATACCTATACGCAGTTAGAGTTTTAATTGATGAAACTCCTACTGATGAATATCTAATATTTGAAAGTATCAAAAAAGATGAAGGTGAATTCCTTTTACCAGTTAGTGATAAAGAGTTATATGATCAACTAATTGAAGATTTTAAAGATATAGTTGCTGATAAAATCTTAGGACTTGAACCTGGAATCGTTGAAGAAAATTAACTAATAATTAAGGAGTAGCTTAACAGTTACTTCTTTTTATTTGTAAAAATTAGCACTAACTATTGACGAGTGCTAATTTTAGAGTTATAGTTAAATTGCACTGGTAAAGTGTTAGGATGTGATTATTTATGCAAGAAAGACAAGAAGCTATTTTAAGAGAAATTGTTGAGTCTTATATTAAAACATTTGAACCAGTTCCATCAAAAGCTTTAGTTGAAAAGTTTAATTGTAGTTCAGCAACAATTAGAAATGATATGTCTAGTCTTGAAGAGATGGGCTTACTTGAAAAAGAACATACTTCGAGTGGTAGAATACCATCTGAAAAAGGATATAAATACTATGTAGATCATCTTATGAAACCTAAAGATATAACAGGTGAAGATGTTCTTAAACTTCAAACTATACTTAATAATAACAATTTAGTTGTTAGTGATGCAGTTGAAAAATGTATGGAAATTATTAGTGATATTACACATTATACTGCTGTTGTAATTGGACCTAATAAAAGTAATAATACACTAAAACAAATAAATATAATTCCACTTGATATTAAACAAGATGGAGATTCAACTGTAGTAGCTGTACTTGTTACTAATCAAGGTGTTGTAGAAAACAAACAAATCGTAGTATCAAGTGATATTAATATGAATGAACTAACAAAAACTTGCGAAATTATTAATAAAGCACTTGTTGGTACTCCTTTGGATAAAGTTATTGAAAGACTAGAACTAGAAATTAAACCTAAAATTAGAGATGTTGTTAATCAATATGAACAAATATATAACTTCTTCTCAAATGCTTTCCAAGATTTTGCTATGGAAAAGACAGATGTTACATTTGGGGGCAAAACTAATTTACTTGATTTTAAAGAATATGAAGAACCTAGTAAATTAAAAGAAATGGTATCTAAACTTGAAGATATAGACTTAGTTAAAAGAATTGATACTAAAGATAAAGAAGTTAAAGTTTATATTGGAGAAGAAAATGAATTTGACCCTGATACAACAATTATAAAAACTCATTATGAAGCTGATGGAAATGAAGGTACAATAGCTATTATTGGACCAAAAAGAATGGAATATGATAAAGTTGTTACACTTTTAAATTTCCTTAAGGAATATATAGAAAAATAGGTGAATATATGAAACATAAAGAAGAAATAAAAGAAGAAACTTGCAATTGCGGTTGTGGATGCAATTGTGGTGAAGAATGCACTTGTGGAGATGAATGCAATTGTAACGAAGAATGTAATTGTGGTAAAGAATGCAAGTGTCATGAAGAAAAATCACATCATCATGATAAACACAAAGAAAAAATTGAAAAATTAGAAAATGAACTTAAAGAAGAAAAAGAAAAATCTTTAAGAATTCAAGCTGAAATGATGAACTTTAGAAGAAGACAAGAAGAATCGTTAGCTACATTTAAAAAGTATGCAAATGAAGATATCTTAAAAGAATTATTATTAATTAAAGATAATTTTGAAAGAGGTTTATCACTTGAGAGTGAAGAAAATAAAGAAATCTTTAAAGGATTTAGAATGATTTATCAAAATATTGATAAAATCCTTGAAGAAAATCAAGTAATTGAAATTAATGCAATTGATGTTCCATTTGATCCTGCTATTCATCAAGCAGTTATGACTGAACATAGAGATGGAACAGAACCAGGAATGGTAATTGATTGTTTACAAAAAGGATATAAATATAAAGATAGAGTACTTAGACCTGCCATGGTTAAGGTATCTGAATAATTAAGAAAGAAGGAATTAAATATGGCAAAAATTATAGGTATTGACTTAGGTACAACAAACTCATGTTGTGCAGTATTAGAAGGAGGATCTCCAGTAGTTATTGCAAATAGTGATGGAGATAGAACTACACCTTCTGTTGTAGCATTTAAAAATGGAGATGAAATTGTAGGTATTCAAGCTAAAAGACAAGCTGTTACTAATGCAAATAACACAATCTCATCAATCAAAAGATTAATGGGTACAAGTGAAAAAGTTAAAGCTGAAGGAAAAGATTATACTCCAGAAGAAATCTCAGCTAAAATCTTAATGAAGATTAAAAAGGATGCTGAAAGTTATTTAGGAGAACCTGTTACTCATGCAGTAATTACAGTTCCAGCTTACTTTAACGATGCTCAAAGACAAGCTACTAAAAATGCAGGTAAAATTGCTGGATTAGAAGTAGATAGAATTGTTAATGAACCAACTGCAGCTGCTTTAGCTTATGGTTTAGATAAACAAGATAAAGCTCAAACTATCTTAGTATATGACTTAGGTGGAGGTACATTCGACGTATCTATCCTTGAATTAGGTGATGGTGTATTTGAAGTTAAATCTACATCAGGAAATAACCATTTAGGTGGAGATGACTTTGATAAGAGAGTATCTGACTATATTATTGAAGAAATTAAGAATCAAACTAATGCTGATGTTTCTAAAGACAATATGGCATTACAAAGAGTTAAAGATGAAGCTGAAAAAGCTAAGAAAGCATTATCAACTCAAACTTCAACAACTATTAGCTTACCATTCATTGGTATGGTAGATGGAGCTCCAGTTAACTTTGAAATGGATCTTTCTAGAGCTAAATTTGAATCATTAAATAAAGATCTATTTGATTCTACATTAACTCAAGTTAAGAATGCACTTAAAGATGCTGGACTATCTAGCTCAGATATCGATCAAGTAGTATTAGTTGGTGGATCTTCAAGAATCCCATACATTCAAGAATTAGTTAAGAAAGAATTAGGAAAAGAACCAAATAAAGGTGTTAACCCTGATGAAGTAGTAGCTATGGGTGCTGCTATCCAAGGTGGTGTATTAACTGGTGAAGTTGCTGACTTAGTATTATTAGACGTAACTCCATTATCACTTGGTATTGAAACTTTAGGAGATGTAATGACTGTATTAATTCCAAGAAATACTACAATCCCTACATCTAAATCACAAGTATTCTCAACTGCTCAAGATAACCAACCAGCAGTAGATGTACATGTATTACAAGGTGAAAGACCAATGGCTTCAGATAATAAGACATTAGGAGAATTCCAATTAACTAACATTCCACCTGCAAGAAGAGGTGTTCCACAAATCGAAGTAACATTTGATATCGATGCTAATGGTATCGTTAATGTTAAAGCAAAAGATTTAGGAACTGGAAAAGAACAAAAGATTACAATATCTAACAACACTAACTTAAGTGATGAAGAAATCGATAAGATGATGAAAGAAGCTGAAGCTAATAAAGAAGCTGATGAAAAGAAGAAAGCATTAGCAGATGCTAAGAATGAAGCTGAACAAGCAATCTTTGCTGCTGAAGGTGCAATCAGAGATCTTGGAGATAAAGTTAAAGATGATGAAAAGAAAGATGTTGAAGATAAGATTGAAGCATTAAGAAAAGCATTATCTGAAGAAAATCCATCACTTGATGATGTTAAAGATAAAACTAAAGCATTACAAGATGTTGCTATGGCACTTGCTGGAAGAGTATATGAAGAAGCTTCTAAGAATGCTGACAATGCTTCTACAGATACAGCTGAAGAAGGACCAGCTGAAGCTGAATTCGTAGATAAAAACTAATAAAGAATAATAAGAATAAATAAAAGTTCTAGGAAACTAGAACTTTTAACTAGTGAGGAAGAATATATGCAAACTTATAATAATAGACAAGAAGTACCAGATAAATACAAATGGAATTTGAATGAGTACTTTAAAAATGAAGAAGAATTAAATGAAAAAATAAAAGTAACTGAAGAGATGATTAAAAAAGTATCTGGATATAAAGGTACTCTTAAAGATTCTAATAAACTTTTAGAATGTTTAGATTTAATGTATGAAACAAGTTACAATGTTGAAGATATTTATGTATATACATATTTAGTTAATGATCAAGAATTAGGCAATTCTAAAAGCATGAAGAATAAAGCAATTGCTGAAAATCTTTATGCTAAATTATCAAGTAGCTTATCATTCTTTGATCCAGAACTTTTATCATTAACTGAAGAAGAATACAACAGTCTTTTTGATAACAAAGAATTAAATAAATACAAGTTTGCATTAGACCAAACTTATAGAGCAAAAGCGCATGTTTTAAGTGAATCAGAAGAAAAGATTATAACTGAACTTGTTCATGCTGCAGATCATTATGATGATATGTCATCAACTATGTTAAATAGTGAACATGATTATGGTGAAGTTGAAGTAGATGGAGAAAAGAAACCTATTACTCCAACTAATTTAAGAAATCTTTTAAAGAATAAAGATGCTTTAAAGAGAAAAGAAATTAGAGAATCTTATTCTAAAACACTAGAAAACTATGGTGCTACTTCTGCTCAATTATTGAATGGATATGTTTCACTTAATGAAACAGTATCTAAAATTAAGAAATATGAAAATTCTTGGGATGCCAAATTATTTAATTTAAACATTCCAAATAAAGTATTTGAAACACTAGTAAATAGTGTTGAAAACCATGTTTCAAGTTTACAAGAATACTTTAAATTATATAAAAGTGAACTTGGTTTAGATGAATTAACATTAAATGATTTATCTTTAGAAATGAGCAAGAATGAAACTAAGTATTCAATCGAAGATGCTCAAAACTTATGTTTAGAAGCAATTAAACCATTAGGTGAAGATTATACTAAACATTTTAAAAGAGTATTTGATAATCATTATATAGATTATTGTACTTATAAAGGTAAATGTTCTGGTGGATATTCATTTAATACATCTACTAAAGATTCAAGAATATTACTTTCGTTTAATGGAGATTTAGAAGATGTTTCTACAATTATTCATGAAGGTGGACACAATGTTCATCACCAATATGTAAAAGAAAATAATCCTGCACATTATAGAGAGATTAGTTCTTTAGTTTGTGAAGTTGCTAGTCTTACAAATGAATGTTTATTATCTAGCTATCTTGCTAAGAATGGTAAAACTCTTGAAGAAAGAAAAGCAGGAATAGATAATATTCTTGGTGTAATTATTTCAAATTTATTTGGAGCAGTAAGAGAAGGTAAAATGGAACAAGACTTCCATAATGAATACTTAAATACTGGTTCAATAACTAAAGATTATATGGATAAATTAACTGTAGATTCATTAAAAAAATATTATGGAGATACAGTTAAATTAGATGAATATGCTAACGTATCATGGATGAGAAGAAGTCATTATTATATGGATTATTATCTATATAGTTATTCTATTTGTATTTCTGTTGCCTCATACGTTGCAAAACATATCTTAGAAGGGGACGCCGATATGTTAGATAAGTATATTAAATTCTTATCTACAGGCGGAGACTCTTGGCCAATTAATACATTTAAAGTACTTGGTGTTGATTTAACAGAAAGTAAAGTATATGAAGAAGCTATTAATTATTTCGATAGCTTAATTGAAGAATATAAAAAAATAAATAATTAGAAAGGTCGTATATTATGGCTGATAAAAAAGATTATTATGAATCACTTGGGGTTAGCAAGACAGCTACAGATGCTGAAATAAAATCAGCATTTAGAAAACTTGCTAAGAAATATCACCCAGATAATAAAGAAACTGGAGACGAAGCTAAATTTAAAGAAATTGGTGAAGCATATTCAGTTTTAAGTGATAAACAAAAACGTGCTCAATATGATCAATTTGGTCATGCTGCATTCCAAAATGGAGGTGGTGGCTTCAGTGGAGGAACTGGAGGATTCTCTGGATTTGGATTTGATGATATCGACCTTGGTGATTTATTTAATATGTTTGGTGGAGGATTTGGAGGAGGTTCTTCAAGAGGAGGAGCAACATCTAAATCTAAAGGAAGAGACATTGAAACTAATATTGAAATATCTTTCGAAGATGCAGTATATGGCTGCGAAAAGACTTTAAAAATCTCTTTAGATGAACCTTGTAGTGAATGTTCTGGTAAAGGTGGTAAGGGTGAAAAAACTTGTTCTACTTGTGCTGGACGTGGAAGAGTAGTTTCTCAACAAAGAACTATGTTTGGTGTATTCCAAACCGAAACTGTTTGTCCTGACTGTCATGGTAGAGGAGTTACTTATGAAACTACATGTAGTGCATGTCGTGGAAGAGGAATTACTGAAAAGATTAAGGAAATCAATTTAAGAGTTCCAAGAGGAGTAGAATCTGGAGATACTTTAAGATTAAGTGGTAAAGGAAATGCTGGAGCTAATGGTGGTGCTCGTGGAGATATCTATATCAACTTTAAAGTCAAAGAACATGAAATCTTCAGAAGAGATGGAAGAGACATTTATGTTGATATCCCACTTACACTTACTGAAGCTATCCTAGGATGTGAAAAAGAAGTTCCAACAATTCATGGAACAATTGTTACTAAGATTCCTGCAGGTACTCAAAACCTTGAAAAATTCAGATTTAAAGGTAAAGGTGTTGATGACGAAAAGACACATCGTCTAGGAGATGAATATGGAATTGTTAAAGTAATCATTCCTGATAAACTTACTAAAGAACAAAAAGAATTAATTAAGAGTCTTTCTGAAACAACCTTAGATAATTCAAAAGAATTTAAAACATATTATAAATATACAAAATAAGAAGTGACTAAGTTCACTTTTTATTTTGTGTGAATTTGAAAAATATAAGAAAATGTGCTATTATAACATCCATTGAAAAAGGGGAAAATTATGAAAAGTGAACTGAAAATTATTGAAGAAGTTCAAAATGGTTTAAAGCAAAATAATTTATATACAGGAAATTTTATTTCAAATATAAAATCTTTAAAAATAAAACAATTTGATCTTGGAATTAATAGAGTAGAAGGTTTATATTCTATTAAAGATAATGAAATTTTAGTAAGTGATATTAATAATAAAAATGTTATTAGACATGAACTTGTTCATTGTGCATCAAGTGATTTAGATTTAACTAAAATTTCAATATATAGTGGTGTTGTGACTGGACAAGGAACTACAATGTATTTTGATCATGAACCACATGGGAAAGCCCTTAATGAAGGAATAACTGATTATATTGCTTATAAAATATTTATGAATGAAGGTATTGAATATAAATTTTGTGATACATATAAAAAATTAAGTTTAGTTTCATGTATGTTATCTTCTATAGTAGGAGCAAATGAATTCGATAATACTTTTTTAGAAGGCAATGGAATTCTATTTAGAAGAATGTTAATAAATTCATTTGATGAAGATTTTATTGATAAATTGTATTATGTAACAGATAAATATTTACAAGCTGTTTCAGGTGAACTTGCTTTTTCGCTTTTTTGGAAACATGAATTTAATAAATGTTTAAAAATTATAAAAAATGAATATAATTCTTTGAATAATCAAGATTATAAAAATGAAATTATAAAACAAGATTTAGAAAAAAAGGCAAAAATATTAAAGTAAAAAAGAAGAGAAAATAATAGATCATAAAATAAAAACACTTAAGAGAAAACTTATTGCAAAGAAAAAAGATTAGACACTTTAAATTTAATACCACAAGTCTTGACACTTGTGGTATTATTTATTTAAGGTGAAGTGTATGAAGAATAGTGTTTGTGTGGATATTTATACTCCACAAATAAAGAAAGATGAGTGTTCTTTCTTTAAATCAGATAATATAGATGTATTAAATGTCTATATTAAACTTTATAATGCAGGTTTTAATGTTGAATCTTTAAGAGAAAATAATAAAACTTTAAAGTTCCAAAATTATAGTGATGATGGTCAATCAGGTTATAGATTTATCGATAATACTATCGAAGTGCCTGATAAAATCTATAAAGATACAATTACTCATGAGTTGTTACATTGTGCATCTACAATTCTTGATGGACATGCAGCTCATGTTGGACTTATGTATGGTGATTTTAAAACTGGAGAATTATTTGGGTTATGTTTAAATGAAGGAATGACTGCGACTTTAGATCTAGAATTATTTGGCGATTACACAGATACAAAGAGAGAAAACGAAGAAGAAGTATATCCTTTTGCTAAAAGAGTAATAGAAATCTTAGAACTTATTGTTCCAAGGCATACTCTTGACGAAGCATATTTTAATTCTGATTTAGCTCTTTTGATCAAATCATTGAATAAAATTCGTCATAATGAAAATGAAGTGTTTGCTTTTATTAGAGATTTGGACTTTGTATTTATGTATTTAGACTTAACACATGATGATGTTCCTGAAAATAAAAGAAGAAAGTTCGAAAAAGCATGGAATAATGTTCAATATTTCTTAGCTGATTCTTTATATATTTGTCTTAATAGATATTATGAAGAAGGAATGATAGATGAAGAAGAATTATTAGATTATCTAGAAGAATGTAAAACGATTCTTAGAGCTCATATTGAAGTTGGTGGACAAAAAATAACTAAGAACAAAATTAGACAATATAAAAAGATTGAAGAAAATTATAAAAACAGAAAAAAAGACGCTTAGTAATATAAGCGTATTTTTTTTGTCTTTTGATCAATCATTCCTTCTTCTTTAAGATACTTAAGTTCTCTTATCATAGCACTTCTATCTACTGAGATATATCTTGCTAATGTAGATAAACTAAATGGAAGAGTAATGCTTTTTGATCCTTGCTCTTTGGATAGTTGTTTGAAGTAAGTGAGTAATTTATTTCTTATTGTTTTTTTAGTTAAAATATCTATTCTTTTATTCTTAAGTGACATTTGTTCAAATATAATAGTAAGTAAGTTTTGTACGAATGTAATATAGAAGTCACTTTTAATAAATTCGGCATTTTCGATTTCTCGATAATCAATAAAAGTAACGATTGTATTTTCTTTAGTTACAATAGAACATTCATCTGAAAGTACGATAGAGTAAATGGTAGAACCAAATATATCGTTAGTAATTAATTCGTCTATTAATGTTTCATTACCATCATAGTCAGTTTGTATTATATCTATACTTCCTGAATCAATAATACCAATGGAATTTGTTCTATCCATATAGTCAATAATATTTAATCCCTTTGTAAACTTTACAGTGCTTGCTCTAAAAATTTTAAACAGCTTTTCCTTGTTTTTTAGGGAAATATTTTCAAATAAATTTTTCACTTTACATCATCCTTGTAAAAATTTTATCAAATTTAGTAAAAAGTTGCAATTGCAACAAATGATATTTTAACAATATATTATAATGAGACTGTGATAGAGATACTATCAAGGAATGGAGAGGAAATAAAATGAAAGTTATCAAAAGAGATGGACATGTCGTTGACTATAGCCCTGATAAGATAGAAGCGGCAATCCAAAAAGCTAACGCTGAAGTTGATGAAGAGTTTCAAGCTTCCAGCGTACAAATCAAAAACATTATTAAGTACATTGAAAAATTAGGAAAGAAAAGAATTTTAGTTGAAGATATTCAAGATATTATTGAAACTAAGCTTATGTCTATTGGTAAATATGAACTTGCGAAACATTATATTACTTATAGATATACAAGAGAATTAGTTAGAAAAGCTAACTCAACTGATAGAGCTATTAAAGAACTTATTGATGGAGAATCTGAATATTGGAACACTGAAAACTCAAATAAGAATGCAAAGGTTGTAACAACTCAAAGAGATTATCTTGCTGGTATTACTAGTACAGATATTACTAAGAGATTCTTATTACCTGAAGATATAGTTACTGCTCATGAAGAAGGTATTATTCACTTCCATGATGCAGATTATTTTGCACAAAATGCATTACACAACTGTGATTTAATTAACTTAGATGATATGTTACAAAATGGAACTAATGTTAATGGAGTTATGATTGAAAAACCACATAGATTCTTAACTGCTATGACAATTGCTACACAATTAATTACAGCAGTATCAAGTTCTCAATATGGTGGAGCTACAATTACTTTAACTCATTTAGCACCATTTATTAGATTATCTAAAGAAGCTTATCAAAAGAAATATAAAGCTCGTAAGTTAACTGCAGCTCAAATTAAGAAGTTTGTAGAAGAAGACTTAAAGAAAGAAATTACAGATGGAGTACAAACTTTCCAATATCAAATTAATTCAATGACAACAACAAACGGACAAGCACCATTCTTAAGTGTTTGTATGTATTTAGGGGAAACAGAAGAATATAAAGAAGAATTAGCATTATTAATTGAAGAATTCTTACGTCAAAGAATTCAAGGTATGAAGAATGAAAATGGTGTTTATATTACACCAGCATTCCCAAAACTATTATATGTTCTTGAAGAAGATAATATTAAGAAGGACTCTAAATATTATTATTTAACTGAATTAGCAGCTGAATGTACTTCAAAACGTATGGTTCCAGATTACATTTCTGAAAAAGTTATGAAAGAACTTAAGAAAAATGAATATGGAGTAGGAGAATGCTATCCATGTATGGGATGTCGTTCATTCTTAACACCTGATAGAGGAATTAGTAGAGGAAATGTTGCTAAGGCTAAAAATTATAAAGAAGGCGTTGGCAAATACTATGGTAGATTCAACCAAGGTGTTGTTACTATCAACTTAGTAGATGTAGCACTTTCTAGTGATAAAGATATGGAAACATTCTGGGAAATTATGGAAGATAGACTAGAATTATGCCATAGAGCATTACAAATTAGACACAAACGTCTTTCTAAGGCTACTAGTGATGTTGCTCCTATTTTATGGCAACATGGTGCTTTAGCTAGACTTGATAAGGGTGAATCTATACATGATTTATTACATGGAGGATATTCAACTATTAGTTTAGGTTATGCTGGTCTTTATGAATGTGTTAAGTTTATGACTGGACATTCTCACACTGACCATGGTAAAGGATATGACTTTGCTATTGAAGTAATGCAAAAATTAAATGATAAATGTAAAGAATGGAAAGAAGCAGAAGATATTGATTATTCAGTATATGGAACTCCAATTGAATCTACTACTTATAAATTTGCTAAATGCTTAAGAGATAGATTTGGAGTTATTAAAGGAATTACAGATAGAAATTATATTACTAATTCATATCATGTTCCTGTATTTGAACAAATTGATGCATTCACTAAATTAAAACTTGAAAGTGAATTCCAAAAACTTTCTCCAGGTGGTGCAATTTCTTATATTGAAACTGCTAACCTTTCAAATAATATTCCAGCTGTACTTGAAGTTATTAATTTCATTTATGATAACATCATGTATGCAGAATTAAATAGTAAGTTTGACTATTGCCAAGCTTGTGGTTATACTGGAGAAATTTTGATTGATGAAAATCTTGAATGGTATTGCCCAAACTGTGGTAACAGAGATCATGATAAATTAAATGTTGCAAGACGTACTTGTGGTTATATTGGATCTAACTTCTGGAATAAAGGAAGAACTCAAGAAATTAAAGAAAGAGTAATTCACTTAGATAACTGCGATGCAGATACTTGTGAATGTAAATAATGAGTAGATACAATAAAATAAGAAAAATGGATATATCAAACGGCCCTGGTGTCAGGGTCTCTATATTCATGCAAGGATGTATTTTCCATTGTGAAGGATGTTTTAATCCTGAAACTTGGGATTTTAAATGTGGTAATGAATTCACAGATGAAACTGTTGAAGAAGTTTTAAGACTTTGTGAACCAGATCATATCAAAGGTTTATCCATCTTGGGCGGTGAGCCTATGCATCCAAAAAATATTGAGGCTACAACTAAGCTTGCGAAAGAGTTTAAAAAGAGATATCCAAATAAAACTATCTGGTCTTGGACAGGTTTTACTTTTGAAGACATAAAAGATAAAGAAGTATTTAAGTATATTGATGTTTTAATTGATGGACAATTTAAAATTGCACTTAGAAATCCAAATCTAAGATGGAAAGGTTCATCAAATCAAAGAGTAATTGATGTACAAAAATCCCTTAGGAAGGGTGAAGTTATTTTAAGCGAGGAGTAATTATGACAAGAGGATTTGAAATAGCAAAAGGTTTTGAAGATAAAGATATCAAATTACCAATTAGAAAAACAAGATGTAGTGCTGGTTATGATTTTGAAGCAGCTGAAGATACAATCGTTCCTTCTTTTAAAAGAGGATCAGCTCCAACTTTAATCAAAACTGGTATTAAAGCATATATGCAAGATGATGAAGTATTATATTTATATAATAGAAGTTCTAATCCAAAGAAAAAAGGACTTGTTCTTGCTAATTCAGTCGGAGTAGTAGATGCAGATTATTATGGAAATTCAGATAATGATGGACATATAATGTTCGCTTTTTATAATACTCGCGATGAAGATGTTGAAATTAAAAAAGGAGAAGCTATCGGTCAAGGTGTATTTATGAAATACTTAATAGCTGATGACGATCAAGCGGGAGGAGAAAGAACTGGCGGTTTTGGTTCTACTTCAAAGTAAAAAGAAAGAGAAATCTTTCTTTTTTTATAAAAAAATCATTTAAAAACAAATACATATAATGTATAATGTTTTACGAGTTTGGGGGATAATATATGAAACTTAAAAAATTTAATAATAGAGCTCTAAGATTAATAACATGTTTTTGTGTTATGTATTTAATTAATTTACCAGAAGTTGTTAAATATACTGATGCTGAAATATTATTTAAAACTAATATTTTAATTATTTTAGATATATTTGTAGTATCGTGTTTATCTACATTTATTCCTTGTATCCATTATATTAATAAGGGAGAAAAGTTAGATTATGAAACAGGTAAAAGAATAGTATTCTTTAATTCTCTTATTGTATTTGCAGTAGGAATGCTTTCGTCAATCTTTATGGTAAAAACATATGGATACTATTTTTTAGTTACAGCATTCTTAGGAAGTATTTTATTTTACTTTATTAATCTAAATTTATTTGTTGATTATAAATGTGAATGCAAATTTGTTTATAACTTTATATGTTATATTATTGTTATCGTAACATTTTTAATAATAGTATGTATTGGTATAAATTTTGTAAGAAGTTCAATTGATCCACCAAATTATAGGATCGAAGAATTAACTTATTATCCAGAATCTAAATAGGTGTAAAAAACACCTATTTTAATTTGACTTAAGGTATCTCTAATGTTAGAATATAAAACGTTATTTGAAAGGAGAGGTACATATGATCAGAAGTAATAGTTTCGAGAAAAAATATGCTATCCTTGCGCCTTTCATTGTAGATACTAATGTAAGAAATAATATGCTTAATAATAAAGATTTATTAAGTAAATTTGAAAGACATTATTCTTTAATTAAAGCTTATGTTAATCAATTATCTATTTGTTTTGATAAAACAACAGCTAAAAAATTAATTGAAGATACTATTATGAAATTACCTGATGAATTATTAGTTTCATTTATGACAGCTTACTTAAATAGTGAACCTGCTACTAAATATAATAGTAATTGTTTATCTTACTATATGAGATCTGTTAACTTAGGAAAAGAAGTAGTTAAATATATCGAAGAAAACGGAATTGTTTCAAGCAGAGATTATAAAAACTTGCCAACAATTATAATTGAAAAGAAATTTAATGATATTATTTTAAAAAGAGTAATTACTTATGGTGGACAAAATGTATTAATGATGAGAGAACAATTAACTTCTCAAGAAAAAAGTTTATTAGTAAGTTTTATAGAAACTAATAATTTTGAAGTATTAGATTTACTATTTAGTCCATATTACGAACTTAAGAAGTTACTTGCTTTCTTAAATGCAATTGGTATT
>JAILLM010000022.1 GCA_024693165.1 Bacilli bacterium
TATACCAAAAAAAGTTAATCCAAAAATTAACACAAATACAAAAACAATAATTGTTATATATTTATAAACTTTCTTCATTAAATCTAAACTCACTATTCTATAAAAATTATATCAAAAATAAAGATAATTATATAGAGAAAATCAATAAAAAAAAGTGCATTTTCTTACGAAAAAACACTTTTTAAAACATATTACATTATTATGTGCACTTCAGATTTTATTTAACGCTTTTAAATCTTGTTTATATCTACGATCACTTTCTCTTCTTTCAAACTCTTCATAATTACTTTTAAGAAGTTCAATAAAGATACTTCTTAACTCTTTATTTGCTGTTTCTAGATCTTTATCTCCAACTACGTATGGTTTACCAAATTGAACAATTAGGTTTGTAGATTTATGTTTGTAATCACCAGTTGTTACCATTGGAATAATTGGACTATTACTCTTTTTAGCAAGTGATACTGCACCAAATTTAAAATCAAGTAATAGTGAATCATAATAATCATCTACAGTAATTAACTTTTTATCTACAAATAGCTTTAATGTAGCATCTATATGAGGAATTGCATTATCTAATTCTTCTTGAGTAATCTTTTTATCTTCATATAACTTTAAAAGAAAATTAAGTTGAGAAAGTCTTACAGATTTATCTCTTAAAGTATCTCTAACAAAATCAAACCTCATATTAGCTAAATACTTATCATAAATCTCTTTTATCTTTTCATCCTTAGGATGATTTCTTGTTCCTTCAGGAAATATTCCAAGTAATTCTTTATTCTTTAATACTTCAAGTGCTGAATCTACAGCATCTGTATCTTTCTTAGATCTATCTACAGGAATACATCCAACTCCTTCAAAGAACCATTTAGTTTTCTTATCATCAAAGTATTCTTTTTTAGCCATATAGAATATTGGTCTTTTAGTAGATACAATTACATGACATTGATCATATAAGTGAATATGGTTACCTGCTATGATTGCATTACCTTCATCAGGAATATTTTCTGTACCTAATATAACGGGTTTATAATAGTTTTTAAAAATTGGTCCAAGTATAGTTTTACCAACTTTATATAATCCTGGCATCTTATTCGTCATCATCTTCACCCTTGTCTTCTTGAAGTGTTTTAAAATCTACTTTACCAAGTTTAGTCTTAGGTAATTGTTTTCTAAATACATATTCTTGAGGTACCATATATTTAGCTAAATTCTTTTTACAATATTCTTTAACTGATGCTTTAACAAAAAAGTTTTGTCTTCCACTCTTAAGAACAATAAATGCTTTACATACTTCTTGTTTATAAGGATGTGGGATACCAACAACTGTACATTGTAATACATCAGGATGTGATTCGATAATATCTTCAACGTGAGATGGATATACATTATAACCACTAGTTATAATCATTCTTTTACTTCTTCCTTTATAGAAGATAAATCCATCCTCATCCATATATCCTAAATCTCCTGTATGTAACCAAATATGACCATCATCATGAATTTGTAATGCATCATTTGTTTCAGATTCATTATTTAAATAACCCATCATTAAAGCATTTGAATGTACTACGATTTCTCCGATTTCACCAAAAGGTACTTCTTCACGATCAGAATTTATTATCTTAATATGATTTCCAGGTAAAGGAATACCAATTGATCCTGATTTATTTCTATTTGGAATGCATAAGGAAACAGCTGCAAGTGCTTCACTTAAACCATAACCTTGAGTAATAATTGCATCACTACCATGTTTCTTTAAATATTCATTAACTCTATTCTCTAAAGATTTAGGTAATGCATCCCCACCACTAATAACAAACTTTAAATATGAAAGATCAATATCAGGAATATTTTTATTGCTAATAAGGGCTTCAAATAAAGTTGGTACACCTAAAACAACTGTTGGTTTTGTCTTATTAAATAAAACATCAAATTTCTTTGCATCAAATTGAGGCACTAACGTTGTATAACAGCCAAGTGTAAGTGCTGTATGCATACAAACAGATAAACCAAAACCATGGAAGTTAGGCATAATTGCAAGACATGAATCTCCTGGTTTTAAGTGTAAGCTCATATCTCCAGTTTGTTTAGCTCCTAAAATAAATGCTCTATTTTGAATAACAACATTCTTTGGTGTTCCACTTGTACCACCAGAGTGAATAATAACTGCAGGTTGGTTTTTACCAAATTTTCTATGTTTAACATATGGTTCATAAAACGATTTACTAACAAATCTTTTATAAGACATATAAATATGTTTAACAGGTATTTTTTTAAACTTACCAATACAACTAATATTATATAAAAGTCCTAAGATAGGATTCATTGAATCACTAGCTTTAACAAATATAACATGTTCAAGTTTTGTTTCATTAATGATTGGTTCTAGTTTGTTATAGAATTGATTACACATAACAAGTATTTTACTATTAGTTGAATTAACTGCTTCTTTAAGTTCATTCTCACTAGATAAAGGATGTGTCATATTAGCAATCGCACCTAATTTATTTAAAGCATATACACAATAAAGTGCTTCAGGAAAATTAGGTAAACAAATAGAAACTATATCTCCTTTTTCTACTCCAAGTTTTTTAAAACTTATTGCTACTCTTTCAATGTTTCTTACTAACTTTTTATAAGTTATTTTTGATCCTAAATATTCAATTGCTTTTAAATGAGAATATTTATTTTCACTTAATAGTATTTGTTCATACATAGTTATGTTAGGAATTTTATAATTTAATTCATCTTCACTATAATACTTTTCCCAGGGACCATGTAATTCTTTTTTTCTTCCTCTAAAAATATCAAATATAGACATAATTAATCCTCCAAGTTCTTTAAAATTAGTTTTCTAAAGTTATCTATCTCTTTATCATAATTATCACTTTTTACTTTATATGGTTTTAAGAATTCAATTGTTACACTGCAAAAGAAAAATCTATATTTTCCCTTAATAACAAATGGAATAATATCAGTATCACTCATTTTAGAAAGTTTAACTACCCCAGTTTTAAAACCTAATAGTTTTTCTCCTTTTTTTGGATAAGTTCCTTCAGGAAATATACCTATTACTTTATTAGACTCTAAATACTTTAAAGCTTTATTAAATGCCTTAGTTGTATGATTTTTTCTATCTACTGGAATAAGTCCCATATTTCCAAAAAATAATCCTTTAATACCTTTAAATAATTCATACTTAGCTAAGAAATGAACATCTTTTTTACTTGCTGTAATAAGTAAGAAACAATCTAAGTTATTTGTATGATTACCTGCTAAGATATAATTATTATCCTTTGGAATATTTTCTAAACCAATAAACTTAGGTCTTAATAAAACTTTCGTATAAAAGACAATAAAAGGCCTTACAATTTTATATAGAATTGAACTTTTCATAATACCCCTATTTTAACGAACAAGAATCACTCATTGATAATGGAATCTTATAAATCGTAGCTTTACTAGATTCATCATAAGCATAAATTGATAGACTTAAATCTCCATCAAAATTAAGACATATATTTGAGTTTACTTGCATACTAAAGTTTTCTAAATAATCATCAAGACTTACATCTTCCTTAGTATCTGTATATATATTTTTATCTACATTATTTTTACTAATTAATAATGTGGATTCAATTTTCTTATATTTAGTATTATCTTTTGTGTCTCCACAGTATTCTAAATCACTTATATAAATACTTGTTTTACTAGAATTATAAGCAATACTTCCTTTAATCTTAAATTCACTACAAGAAGTATTAATTGTTCCAAAATGAAAACCACTATTAGCTTTAATAGCAAAAACAATCGCACCTATCATAAATAAAATAACAAATGCAAACATAATATATTTAGTGAAACTCTTTTTTGATGATTCACTCTTGTATGAATCACCTAGTAACTCATCTAACTTATAATTATATTTATCACATATAACTTTCATAATAGAAATATCAGGTAAGTTTTTACCATTTTCCCATTTAGAAACAGCTTGATAAGTTACACCTAAAAGATCAGCAAAATCTTTTTGAGTTAAGTTATTATCTATTCTAATTTTCTTTATTTTTTTACCTATTTCTTCTTGATTCATACTCTTATCCTCATTACATATTATACCACATAAAAAAAGAGATAATAAATCTCTTTTTAGTCATCTTATAAATGATTATGAATTAATCTTTTTACTCTATCTTCATACTCTTGTGGAGTATTAATTGCTTCAATATTTTTTACATATTCTTTCTTAACTAAATAATCAGGAATTGCTAGTTGATTAGCACTTCTAAATTTTACATTATAATCTTTATCCATAACGTAATAGTTACCTATTCCTCTGAATTCATCAAATTCATTTGGAAATCTAAATTCAACTAAATTTTCAGGTTCAACATCATCAAAGCAATACATATTTGCTTCATCTAAATAGAAATGTAAATATTTCATTTTAGCATCATATAAATGCGTAGACATTTCAGGATTGCTTTCATAATGGAATCCTTTTATTTTTCCTTTTTCATTTAATCTTTGTAATTCTTCATTTGAACAATATCTATAAGCTATCATAATTATTTTTGACTTAAAATTCTTGCAAGTTTAACTCCGGAAGCTGATGCCATCATTAATCCTGTTGTAAGTCCTCCTCCATCTCCGATTGAATATAGCCCCTTAATATTCGTTTCAAATCTATTATTTAATTCAATTTCATTGCTATAGAATTTAATCTCTGGTCCATAAAGTAGATTATCATCATTTGCAAAACCTGGTACTACTTTATCAACTGCATTAATAAAAGTTAATATATCTGTCATAGTTCTATAACCTAAACTATAAGTTAAATCACCAGCAACTGCATCTTTAAGAGTAGGTACAACTGAATTCTTATCTAAAAACTCTTGATAAGATCTTCCACCTCTTTTAATATCACCTAATCTTTGAACCATTACATGACCTGCAGCTAAAGCATTTAAATTTCTAGCTACATTTTCACCAAATTCAATTGGTTTATCAAATGGTGTTGTAAAATGATGAGTTACTAATATAGCAAGGTTTGTATTAGTACTTTTCTTTTCTTTATAAGAATGTCCATTTACTAAAGTTAAACCATTATCATAAACTTCAGCTGAAACAAAACCACTAGGATTTTGACAAAAAGTTCTAACTTTATCTTCATATGGTTTAAGTCTTCCAATAAACTTACCTTCATACATATATTTATTAATATCTTTCATAACTTCATCAGGAAGTTCATAACGAATACCAATATCAACAGCACCGATCTTAGTTTTAACACCATGTACCTTACACATATCGCTCAACCATGAAGCACCTTTTCTACCAACGGCTAAAACTACTTCATTACCTAAGATAGTTTCTTTATCATTTGAATTATTATGTTTAATTACTACACCTTTAGCTTTACCATCTTCAATAATTAAATCCTTAACTTCAGTTTCATACATCATAGTAATATTATGACTTTCAAGATAATCTTGAATCTTTGTGTATAAAATATGTGCTTTCTCAGTTCCTAAGTGTCTGATTGGACAAGATACTAAACCTAAATCTTCTTTGGCTGCTTTGTCTTGTAGTTCTTTAATTTCTTTTTGATATTCTAAACCTTCAAGATGAGTATCAGCACCAAAATCTAAATAAATATTATCAGTATAAACAAGTAAATCTTTAATCTCTTGTTCACTCATATATTCTTTAATGTAACCTCCACCATTACCACCTAAATACATATCATTAGAATTGCCTAATGAAGACATATGATATGAAAGAAGTTTTCCATCACTAAAAGCACCAGCGCCACTGAATCCGCAAGTAATGTTACAGAAAGGTTTGCACTTCATACATTTACCAGTTTTTTCAATTGGGCATACTCTATTTTTTATATT
Organism: Bacilli bacterium; assembly: GCA_024693165.1. Taxonomy (GTDB): domain Bacteria; phylum Bacillota_I; class Bacilli_A; order RF39; family UBA660; genus UBA6985. Next base: position 5,901 of record JAILLM010000022.1, read on the forward strand.
TTTACCTTGATCAATTAGTAATACTTTTTTATCACTATTTAATTGAATAAGTTCATATGCAAGGAAAGCTGCACTTGGTCCCATTCCAACCACTATCAAATCATATTTCATAATCATCCTCCATCATACAAAAAAATTATAACATAAAAAAAGATTACTTTTGTAATCTTTTTATTAATGCTTAAACTTAGTTGGAGTTTTACCTAATACTTTAACACTATCTTTATCGATACTATGTTCAAGTGATTCTTCAGCAAAACCAAAATCCTTTGAATTATCAATTAAATAATCTAATGTATTAATTTGAGATTGTAAATGAATAAGTTCATGTTTTATAACTTCTTTTTGACTTTCAAGATTTGCAGTTGTAATTTGTCCCCATAAACCTACAAGTTTATCTAAAGAGAAACCACAATTAATTAGAGTCTTAATTAATTGAACATCATTTAATTGATAATCTGCATAATATCTATATCCACTAAATTCATCTACTTTAACTGGTTTTAATAATCCAATTTCATCATAATATCTTAATGTTGTAATAGGTAAACCACTTTTAGATGAAAAATCTCCTATTTTGTATAACATAAAAAACCCTCTCTTTCAAAACCATCGTAACACTCTAGTTAACTAGAGAGTCAACTATTTTATGAAATTTTTTACTAATTTTTGTTTTTCTCCTAATTCATTATTATTAAAGTCTTTATAATATTGTCTTAAAAAATATGCTTTATCCAAATCATTATTGAATATTTGATCTACAAAATTAAGCACTCCTTCATCATCAATATTATCATAACCTTTATAAGTATATATATCATTTAATCTATTAATTCTATGTTTAATATAAGCTTCATCAAGATCTTTTTTACAAGCTAATAATAAATGTACAAACATATTTATATTGTTTTGCCATATAACAGGTTCAAAAGTACCATTAGGTAATCTATACTCAATAGTATTCTTGATATTCCTATTCTCTAAATCAAATAGTTTAACATTTTTAAAATTAAAATCTTGAAACTTCTCTTGATTACCAAGTGCAATTATAACTGAAGCTAAACATGATTTATATAAACTATTCTTTTCAATATAATCATGTAAATCTATAGCTATTGGGTAAGCCATTAAATTTATAGCTTCTCTTAATCTGTTATACTCACCACTTGAATATCTAAAAATAATATTTTCATAAGCCATAATAAGCTTAGTTAAATTAATCCATGCTTTTGTATCATATCCTAAGATATCAGCACCAACATGAACATGAGCACCAGTGTATTCATCATCATCTGCACCAGCAATGCTTAAAAAAGTACAGACTTCATTTAATACATTCCAAGTATCTTCATTATTATTTAAGATTGGTGAAACTATCTCTCCACCTTCATCTAAAGATGTTTCTTTGATAGCTTTCCAATTAAGTTTCATCATTTGTAAAAACTCATTTGCTCCGATTACTTTATAATGATTAAACTCCACTTCTACACCAAATTGAATATGCTCATCTATTTCTAAATTATTTCTATAAGTAAGATAGTAATACTTTAAATAATCTTTTAAGTCTTTTAAATCAGTACTTTTGAATTTACTAAATTGAGTATTTTTTGTTAATTCAAATCTACCCATAAACCGTTACTCCCTTAATTGCACTATATTTTATAACAAAAAAAAGTAATAAGCAAATTACTCACTTACTACTTTTACTGTACCACTCTTTTTAGTATCCATTAAACTAACTACCTCATCAAGAGCTTTATCTAAAGGAACAAAATTAATTAACTCCTTAATATCAGGATCAAAATTATTCATTTTAGTATCTAACCAACCAAAACAAATAGCATTTATTTTTAAATTCTTATACTTATCTGCATACATTTTAGTAATTAAATTAAGACTAGCCTTTGAACAATCATATTCACTTGATATTTCATCATAAGAATCAATTGCATTATCACTAGATATATTAATTATTGAACCCTCATGCATTAAAGGTGCAAAATATCTAATTAACATAAAAGGTGCAATTAAATTAACTTTATAAACATCTATAAATGACTTAAATGATTTATCTTCAAGTGATGTATTTATTTCTATCGCAGCATTATTAATTAAACAATTAATATTCATATCTTTAAGATCTAAATACATCTTATGAATAGATTCTTCACTAGATAAATCACATTTATAAAGCATAGTTTTATCAGGATATAAATCATGTAAGTTTTTTACTTCATCAGAATGACTATTATAATGTAATACTACAAAATGATTATCTTCCAATAATCTTTTTGCTAAAACAATACCTAATCCACTAGAAGCTCCAGTTAATAAAACATTCATACTAATACCTCCCTATTAAAAAAACTCGTAATTACGAGTTTTAAAGTTTACTTCCACAATTATCGCAGAACTTTTCTCCTGGTTTTACTTTATTTCCACAATTCTTACAAAAGTTAACACTTCCTCTTGAAGATGATGATTCACTAGTACTTGATCCACCAGTAAATCCAGCTTTAATATTATCAACAGTAGAATCATTTAAGAAACCATTTTTACTATAAGTTCCATCATCATATTTAAAATTACCAAAAGCAAATATAAATACGAAAATACCATAAAAAATAGTAGCTATAATTCTTAAATCTGATTCTGGAGTAAATCTTCTACAAATTGAATAAATAATATTAATTCCAGCTACAGTTGCAACTAATCCTCCAATAAATGGAATAAATCCTAAGAATAATAAAATAAACCAAATAACATCAAGTTTAGCAATATCTACTGTTGCAACATAAACATTATAGAATGGAATTAAACTCTTCCATCCTTCCACTCCTGCTTTTTCAAATAATTTATAATTAGCAACTAAAGCAATTATTGCGAATACTAATGCTATTAAAAAAAATGTCATAAAAAATGTAAAAAATACAGTTATTAATGAATACATAATAATTCCTCCTTAAACTAGAATATCATATTAAACTATTACTTATCAATACGACTAATTCTTTTTTTCTTTACTTCAACAGTAGGAATAGCACACTCTATCTCACCATTTAAATATTTTAATTCATTAACATATAAATCTTTTTGAGAATCATCTAAGTAATATTCATCTTCCATAATTAATTCTTCTAAATAAAAGAAATCTTCTGGTTTATAATTACTAACAAATTCCCTCATAGTATTATTTCTAATTGAATTTCTATAAGCAATTAGATTATCTTTAATAATAACTTTCTCTGCTAAGAATATTTTTACTTGTGCATTATCTAATTCTTCAAAATATGCCATTGCAAGTATTACATTAACGTCTCTTGGTTTATCATTTTTTAAAAGATTATAAACTTCTTTTGCACTCATATTAGTTTCTTCAATATTTTCTACTAAATTAAACATCTTTTGAATTTCTTCTTCAGAATAAAAACCTTCAATAGAAACATAAAAATCTTTTTTAGAATAAATCATATACTCACCTCTTCTAAAATATTACCATCTATATCCTTTATGTATATTTTATCACTAATAATCATATATGTGTGTTTAAAATCTCTAGGTAAACTAATAGATCCTGGGTTAATTATAGGAATATTCATATATTCTTTAACTCCAGAAATGTGAGTATGTCCTGAGATTATATAATCAATGTTATCAAAATCAAATGAATAAAGTAAATGGCCATGAGTAAAAAAGAAATTCTTATTATTAATTCTTTCAATATAATAATCATTAAGTTTGAAATCTAATAACTTTTCAACATAATATGTATCATTATTACCTCTAATACCTATTATTTTATCTTTATATAAATTAAGAGTTTCAGATATTAAATAATCATCACTAGTATTACTAAGAATATCTCCAAGTAAAACTATTTTATCTGGAAGTTCTAATTTAACTATCTTTTCAAACTCACTTAAATAAGCTTTAACACCATGCAAATCTGATACTACTAAATACTTCATATCATCACCTCTATAATAATTTTAACATAAATTCATTGTTTCGACATAAACAGACAAAAAATATCACTTGAAAGTGGAAAAATAGTTTTTGGAAAGGAGGATAAATGAAAAAAATTGTTATTTTAATATTTTTAGTCATATTAATTCTAACAATACCTAAAGTTGATGCAATGGAAGTTACAAGAGTTAAGAATGATTATTATTACACCAGATATCATCCTAATGGTGTAAAATACTCTGATCAAGATTATTCTTATTATATCGATGGAAAAATAGTTTATTGTATTGAACCAGGAGTAAAACTTGGAAGTGATTACTCAGAACTTGATAATTATGATATTCCCTATGAAAACAAGTTAAGAATTATTTTAGCTGCTCATTTTGGTTATATGTATGAAAACAGAAAAGCTTATAAATATGCAATGGCTACTCAAAGTATCATATGGAAAGAAATACTTGGAACATATCCAGTATACTCTACTAAATTATGGGAAAAAGGAGAAATATTAGATTTAAGTTATTATATAAAAAACATTGAAAATTCAATTAATAGATTTGAAAAGAAATTAAATCTAGTTACTAAAGACGATATTATCGTTGGAAAAACTTTAACATTCGAAGACATAAATGATACTATTTCAAATTATGATATTAGTGATTATAATGATTCAGATCCTTTGTTGGGAAATCTTGTTCATGTAAGATATGACACAGCTGGTCCACAAACATTATCAATAAAAAGTAAAAGATATTATAAATCCAACTATAAAGTATATGGTGATGCTAATCATCAACACTTACTTATGCCAGGTGATATCCCAGAATTAGATTATGAAAAAACTATTATTGTTAACCCTATCACAGTAAAGTTTAAAATAATTGATTCTGAAACTAAAGAAGAAGTCAATAATGTAACTCTTGAAGTAGATGGTAAAACAATTAAGAATAATGAAAAATATATTATTAACTATTATCATGTATTAGACATATCAATAAAAGAAGTTCCTGAAGGATATATCTTAGATGAAAGTATAAAAAATTCAGAAAATTATAGTCAAAAAGAATATACCATAAAATTATCCATAGACCCGATTTATAACGATTATAAAGTACATAAAACTTATGATGAAGTAAATCCTGAAGAGAATGCCATATTCGAACTTATAAATAACGATACAGAAAAACTTCACGGGGTTTATTTCACAAACAAAGATGGAGATTTTGACTTACATTTAAGATATGGAAATTATACATTAAATCAACTAAAAGGTATCGAAGGATACAATCTTGTTTCATATATTATTTACAACACCCAACCTAAAACTAGAACTGTAAAAACTATAAATCTTAATGATGAAAAAATATTAGATAATAATAAAGAAAAATTAATCGAAGAAAAACCTGAACAAAATGAAGTAAACATAACAGACGAGCAAGAACCCCTAGAACTTGTTCAAACTGGTAAAGACTATTCTCAATTATCATTCATATTATATTTCCTTTTAATATGTTTACTTAGAAAAAAAATAATTGCTATTTAGCAATTATTTTTTCATTTGATTTAATCTTTTCTACAAATTCATTTAATGATAATCCATCAGTAAATTCATCAATCTCATAAACATGAATTAAATCTCTATTTAAGTTTTCGATTAAATACATTCTTGGATATCTCTTTATAACAGCTTCAATTAAATCTTCTAATGAATCAAATACAATCTTATCATTAACCCATGAAGCTTCAACCCAATAATAATGTTCGTCATCATTAACTACTGTGAATGTATGTTTAGCAAGCTTATTAGGATCATCATAATTAATCATGAATGATCTTGGATGTAGTCCCTTCTCTTTTAAAAGATAAGCTGCATATTTAGCACTTTCAAAACAAGTACCTACTTTATATTCTTTAATCATGTCTATAGTCATTATTCTATAGAATTCTTTAAAGTAGTTTTGTTTTGATTTAAAGTGTTTAACACCATTAGGTTCAACCCATCCATATGAAATCTCTTTCATTTGTTCTAATATTTCATTTACTGTATTTTCCAATATATCACCTATTTCGATAATTTTTCACAAATTAAATTTGTAATTTCAGTAGGATTATCAATTGGTAATCCTTCTATAAGTCTAGCTTGAGCATAAAGAATCTTTGTATAGTCTTTAAGTGCATCTGGATCAGTATTATATAATTCTTTTATCTTTTTAGCAATATCATGATTTTCATTGATTTCTAAGACTTTCTTAGCATCAATATGTTCATCAGTTGGCATAGCATTAATTACTTTTTCCATTTCAATTGAAACATCACCTTCGCTTGTTAAACAAACTGGATGATTCTTTAATTTATTAGTAAATTTGACAGTTGAAACATCACTTAATGAATCAGCCATTACTTTAAACATATCTTTTGCTTCTTCATTCTTTTTCTTTAAATCTTCTTTTTCTTCATCAGTTGATAAATCTACTTTATCAGAAGTAATATTAAGAACTTTTAATCCTTCATATTCACGAATTGTTTGCATTACAAATTCATCCATGTAATTTGTACAGAATAATACTTCGATATCTTTATCTTTAAATTCTTCTACGATTGGAAGTTTAGAAATCTTATCAACAGATTCACCACATACATAGTAGATATTCTTTTGATCTTTATCTTTTACTCTTTCAACATATTCTTTTAAAGTAATAAACTTTTTATCTTTACTTGATTCATATACAAGTAAGTCTTGTAATTCATCTTTCTTCATACCAAATTCATTATAAATATTGAATTTAATATTCATACCAAAGTTTTTAAAGAATTTAACATATTCATCTCTATCATCATTTTGAAGTGCAAGTAATTCCTTTTTGATTTTAGATTCAATATTCTTAGCGATTACTTTTAAACTTCTATCTTGTTGTAACATTTCTCTTGAAATATTAAGCGATAAATCAGGAGTATCTACAACACCTTTTACAAATGAATAATAATCTGGTAAAAGATCCTTACACTTATCCATAATAAGTACACCATATGATTTTTATACTAAAGATTATGAAAAGGGATTAAAGTTATATTCAAATGGTGT
>JAILLM010000023.1 GCA_024693165.1 Bacilli bacterium
TATCTATGCATTCTTAATTCTTTCAAGTTTATTTATTAGATTTGATTCTTTCCAAGAAATCTTAGGTTATATGTGTTTTTATGCAATCATGGCAATTAAATTTAGAGGACTTATTTATAAGTTAGTTCCAACTATAAAAAATATATTTAATACATATGCAAATTATGATGAATTAGAAAATATCTTTAAAGATAATGAAACACTTAAAGATGTAAGTACATTTAAAACTATTACTTTAAAGAATATGCTTTATGAATGTACTGACACTCCTTGTTCAATCAGAGTAGATAATTTTGAAATTGAAAAGGGAGATGAAATATCTATCATAGGTAAACCTGGTCAAGGAAAATCTACGATACTTAATGTTTTATCTGGTATGTATAAATTATCTGTAGGTTCATTACTTGTTGATAATGAAGAATTAAAAGGTAATTTAGATTTAGCTCATTTATCATTTAATGATCAAATATTTAATCTAACTTTAAGAGAAAATTTAACACTAGGTAAAAAAGTAAATGATGAAGTAATCCTACAATATATTGATGAGGTTGGTTTGTCTGAATGGTTTGGATTACTTGGATCGGGATTAGATACAATGTTAGATGAAAAGTATATTGAAATTAATGAAGAAGAATTAATTAAATTAAATATTATTAGAGGCATAGTTCTTGATAAGAATTTATATTTAATTGATGACTTTGGTGAATATTTAGACATTGATTCTGAAAAGAGAGTAGCAGAAATGATAAAGAAATACTTAAAGAAAAAGACGTTTATTATTGTTGCTCACAAACCAATATTTACAACTATTTGTAAAAAACATTACTTTATAAAGAATCACACATTACTTGAAAAAGAAACATTATTATAAAAAGAAGGGATGGTAGTATGAAAAATATAACTAGAATACTAAAAAAATATATATTTGCTATTTTACTTATAATTGTACTTCTTTTCCTACAAGCACAATGCGATTTAAAACTACCTGAATATACTTCAAATATTATAAATGTAGGTATTCAAAGTAAGGGTATTGAATATGCTTATTTTGATAAAGTTAGTAAGAATACTTTAGATTGTATAGTAGCAATTTCGGGAGATTTATCTATTTATGATTATTACGAGAAAGATGGAGAGACTTATATATTAAAGCATCTTAAACGTGAAGAAAGGGAAAAGCTCGAAAGTATTTTAATAAAACCAACAGTATTCCTTTATATGGCTAATGCTCAAGAAAAGATTTTAACTGAACCAGATGCAATTACTTTTGCAATGTATAATGAAGTTGATCATACACTTAGAGATTATTATAAGTCTTTAGATAATATTGAAGAGACTATGTTAAAACAATATGCTATTCAAGCTGTTTTAAAAGAATATGAAAATATTGGAGTAAACATTAATGAATTCCAAATGAGTTATTTATTTAAGATTGGTGGATTAATGTTATTATTAACTATTGTATGTGCACTTATTATTGTTGCATCATCATTCCTTTCTTCAAGGGTAGCAGCTTCATTTGGTTATGATTTAAGAGAAGAAATGGTTAGAAAGATAACTTACTTTAGTGATCAAGATGTTAATAAATTTAATACATCAAGTTTGATAACTAGATGTACAAATGATATAAGTCAAATTCAAATGGCTTTAACTTTATTCTTAAGAATGGTTCTTTTTGCACCAATCATTGGAATAGGTGCGATTTTAAAACTTGTAGGTAATAAAGCTAGTATGACTTGGGTAATTGGTGCTGCGATTGGAACGATTATATTACTTCTATTAATTCTTTTATTTGTTGCAATGCCTAAGTTTAAAAGGATTCAAAAACTTATTGATAGATTAAATCAAATAGTAAGAGAACAATTAAATGGTATTCCAGTTGTTAGAGCATTTTCAAATGAAGAATTAGAAACTGAAAGATTTAATGCAGCGAATACTGATTTAACAAATGTTAACTTATTCACTAATAAGATAATGGCATTTATGTCACCTGCAATGACTATCATAATGAATGGTACAATGGTACTTGTTTATTGGGTAGCATTAGGTAAGATTGATGCTGGTACTCTACAAGTTGGTACATTAACTGCATTCTTAACTTATACTATGCATATTATTATGTCATTTATGATGATTTCAATGTTATCTATAATGGGACCACGTGCAATGATCTCACTAAATAGAATTAATGAAGTATTAAATACAAGTAATAAAATGAAAGAACTAAAAGTTCCAGATGAATTTGATCCTAAGAAAAAGGGAGTAGTTGAATTTAAAAATGTTTCATTTAAATTCCCTGATGGTAGTGATTATGTTCTTAAAGATATTACATTTACTGCGAGACGTGGAACTACAACTGCGATAATCGGAGCTACTGGTTCCGGTAAGTCTGCGCTTGTAAAACTTATTCCTAGATTATTTGATAATAATAAAGGTCAAATCTTAGTTGAAGGTGTAGATGTTAAGAAAGCAAGTTTAAAAGAATTAAGAGATTTAATTTCATATGTACCACAAAAAGGATATTTATTTAGTGGTACAGTTGAATCTAATGTTAAATTTAATAATCCTAAACTTAGTGATGATGAAATGCTTCAAGCCCTTGAAGTATCATGTGCTAAGGACTTTGTATTAGAAAAACGTAAAAAACATAAATATGAAATTGCTCAAGGTGGTACTAATGTATCTGGTGGACAAAGACAAAGATTATGTATTGCAAGAGCAATCGCAAAGAATGCAGATATTATTATCTTAGATGATAGTTTATCAGCACTTGATTATAAAACAGATTCATTAGTTAGAAAGAATTTAAATACTAAGTTGAAAGATGTAACTAAAATAATAGTTGCTCAAAGAGTTGCTAGTGTAATGAATGCTGATCAAATATTAGTTTTAGATGATGGTAAGATTGTAGGTAAGGGAACTCATAAAGAGTTACTTAAGAAATGTCCTACATATAAATCAATTGCATTATCACAATTAAAGGAGGATGAATTATAATGAGTAAAATTAAACAAACTCAAAGACCTCCAAGACATCGTGGACCTGGTGGAATGGGACCAGTTGAACATGCAAAAGATTTTGGTGGAACAATAAAGAAAATATTAGTAACACTTGATAGGGAAAAATATTTTGTAATTGCAGCATTTATATTCTCAATTGCATCTACTATTTTTGCAATCTATGGACCAAAAATACTTGGTAATGCAACTCAAAAAATATATGAAGGTGCGGTTGCTAAGATAAGTGGTACTGGTTCAATTGATATTGGAAGAGTACATGCAATATTAAAGAGTGCATTACTTTTATATGTTATTAGTGCATTTTGTAATTACTTCCAAAGTTATTTAATGAGTATAGCTACTCAAAAATATACTTTTAGAATAAGAAATATGATGGAAGAAAAATTACATAAATTACCATTCTCATACTTTGATAATAATCAAAGAGGAGAAACTTTATCATTATTTACAAATGATGTAGATAATATGCAAATATGTTTTAATCAAGCATTAACTCAAGCTATAACTAGTATTACTACTGTTATTGGGGTTTTAGTTATGATGATTTCTATTAATGTTCAAATGACTTTGGTAGCTTTATTAATACTTCCATTAAGTTTAATATTTGTAATTAATATTGTTAAGAAGAGTCAAAAGTACTTTGCATTAAATCAAACTAACTTAGGTCATGTTAATGGATCTATCGAAGAAATGTTTTCTGGACATAACATAGTTAAAACATTTAATGCTGAAGAAAGAATGTTAAAAGAATTTAATAAGAGTAATAAAAATTTAAGAGAGAGTGGTTGGAAGTCACAATTCCTTGGAGGACTTATGCATCCGATTATGATTTCAATTAGTAACCTTGGTTATGTTGGTATTGCAATCGTAGGTGGATGGAATATTATTAAAGGTAATATTAATGTAGGTAACTTACAATCATTTATTACTTATTCAAAGAATTTTACACAACCAATAACATCTCTTGCTCAAGTATTTAATCAAATTCAATCTATGGTAGCATCTGCAGAAAGAATCTTTGAATTTTTAGATAAAAAAGAAATTAAAGAAAATAAGAGTGCTTATGAATTACCTGAGATTAAAGGTGATGTTGAGTTTAAGAACGTATCGTTTGGATATGATGATACAAAGATTATAATTAATAACTTTAGTGCAAAAGTTAAATCTGGTGAGAAGGTTGCGATTGTTGGACCAACTGGTGCGGGTAAAACAACTATGGTTAAACTTTTAATGCATTTCTATGATATTAATTCAGGTAGTATTCTAGTAGATAATCATGATATAAATGATATTACATTATCTAGTTTAAGAAGTAATATTTCGATGGTATTACAAGATACATGGTTATTTAATGGAACTATTAAAGATAATTTAAAATATGGTTGTCCTGATGCTACTGACCAAGAAGTTATAATTGCTGCTAAACAAGCAAATGTACATAACTTCATAATGACGCTTCCAGATAAATATGACACTATTATTGATGAAGAAACATCTAATATTTCTCAAGGACAAAAACAATTACTTACTATTGCAAGAGCAATCTTGGCTGATTCTAAAATATTAATTCTTGATGAAGCAACTTCATCAGTTGATACAAGAACTGAAGAATTAATTCAAGAATCTATGGATAAACTTATGGATGGTAGAACTTCATTTGTTATTGCACATAGACTTTCAACAATTAGAAATGCAGATTTAATTCTTGTTATGGATAAAGGAGATATCGTAGAATCTGGAACTCATGATGAGTTATTAAAGAAGAAAGGATTCTATGCCAACTTATATAATTCTCAATTTGAAAAATAAAATAGATGATTATTCATCTATTTTTTTATTAATAAAGTATCAATGATTATAACGATTATAAACAAATAATGTTTGAAATTATAACAAAATATTGTTTATAATATGATTATATGAAGGTGTTTAGTGTATGAATAATATCAATTTAAATTCTTCAAAATTTTTTTTAGAAGTAGCTAATTTAAATAGTTTTTTAGAAACTTCAAATAGACTAGTATATGTTAATATGATAAAACAAACTCAATGGGTAAACTTTTTTTGGGAAAAAGGTTATTAAAAAGGAAGAAGGAAGATAATATGAAAAAAATAACATTAGTAACAGGAAATTGGGCTAAGATTGCTCAAGCAAAAGAATTTTTAGAACCATTAGGTATCGAAGTTGATAATATAAAAATGGATACAGTAGAAATTCAAGCGGATAGTATTGAAGAAGTAGCAGCTTATTCTGCTAAATGGGCTAGTGAAAAATTAAAAGCAAATGTAGTAAAAAATGATACAGGTATAATGATTGATGCTTTGGGTGGATTCCCAGCTGCATATACTCATTATGTTGGAGATACAATTGGAGAAAAAGGTATTTTAAAACTAATGCGCGGTGAAGAAAATAGAAAAGCAAGATTTGTTCAAGTATTAGCTTATTGTGAATATGGAAAAGAACCAGTTGTATTTAAATCTATAACTGAAGGTAGTATTTCAAAAAGATTACAAGGTAAATATGGTTGGAGTTGGGACTTTATATTTATACCTGAAGGCCAAGAAAAAACATTAGGATCTTTTAAAGATGATGTTAGATTAAAAATGTGGAATGATACTGGATATAAACAACTAATTGAATATTTAAATAAAAATAAGAAAAATTAGATAAAACAAAAACTACAAGAATGTAATCTTGTAGTTTTTTAATGTAAATTATTTAGAATTTGTATCATTATTTTCAGTCTTTTTTTCTACTTCCATAACAACTGGTAGAATCATTGGTCTTCTTCCAGTTACTTTATTTATATACATACTTAATTCTAATATAATTAAGTTCTTTAAATCTGTTATGTTAGTTTTGTTTTTAATTGCATTGTTAACTATTTCTGATACTTTATTTTCAATATCTTGAATTAATGCTTTATTATCGTTAACCATTACAAATCCACGAGTAGTGATGTTTGGTTTAATAAGTAGTTGATGAGATTTCTTATCAATATTAAGAATTGTTACTAAGATACCATCTTTACTCATAAGTTTTCTGTCTTTAAGTACGACAGATCCAACTTCACCAATACGAGATCCATCTACGTAAACTGTTGATGCTTGAACTCTTCCTGCTTTTTTACAAGTTCCATCTTTCATGATTTTAACAACATCACCGTTTTCACAAAGGAAAGAGTGTCCTTTTTCTACATCACATTGTTCTGCTAAAGTAATATGTTGTTTAAGCATTCTATATTCACCATGGATAGGCATGAAGTATTCTGGTTTAAGTAATCTTAACATCCATTGTAATTCGCCACTTCTTGCATGTCCTGATGTATGTAGAGATTCATCATCTTCGTTAGTATAAACTTTAACACCCTTAAGGTATAACTTGTTAATTACATAATTAACTGATTTAGTATTACCAGGGATTGGGTTAGATGAGAATACTATTACATCATCTGGTAAAAGTTTTACTTGTTTATGAGTACCAGCTGCGATTCTAGAAAGTGCAGCAAGTGGTTCACCTTGAGAACCTGTACATAAAATTATATACTCATGTTTCTTTAAGTTTCTTGCAGTATTCATATCAATGAATATTGTAGGGTCATTAAGAAGTTCATTCTTAAGTGCTATTTCTTTAGCATTTTCCATACTTCTACCAAATACTACAATTTTTCTATTGTTTTCTTTACAAGTTTCTACGATATGTTTAATACGATAAATGTTAGATGCAAATGTTGCTAAGATAATTCTACTTGTTTGTTCTTTAGCAAATACATTACCAAGCGCTTGGTCTACAACTGATTCAGATGCAGAGAAACCTGGAACTAATGCATTAGTAGATTCACTTAGTAAAAGTTTTACTCCTTCTTCTCCAAGACGTGCCATTTTATGAATATCAGCCATTGGTCCGATTGGAGTTAAGTCAAACTTAAAGTCTCCAGTATGAACAATGTTTCCAAATGGTGTATGGATTACAATCGCATAACTATCTGGGATAGAGTGAGTAGTATTAATAAAATCTACAGACATATATTTAAAATCTAATTTTGTATCTTTATTATAAGCTTCTAGCATATCTGTAGGTTGATTTCTATCTTCTAACTTTTTAACTATTAAATCGCAAGCAATCTTTGGTGCATATATCTTAGGTATTTTAACATTTTGTAATAAGAATGGAATACCTCCGATATGGTCCTCATGACCATGTGTAATAATTAAAGCTTTAATTTTATCTTCGTTATTTTTAATATGAGTAAAATC
>JAILLM010000029.1 GCA_024693165.1 Bacilli bacterium
AGTAGATATGAGCAAAGTATCTAAATATTTCTTTAAATGGTACAAAGTTATTTGAATAAGATATAAAATCTGTTGTTGTTACTAGTTGGAATAATACAAATGAATATATTATATAAACTAATAATTTAAACTCTGTCCAGATATTACCTTTTCTTTTACCTAATTCTACAGAAACTATTTTTAGGAATATAGCCATGATGATAAATAAGATTATCATTGGTATAACATCCCCGATCACGGAATAAACCTTATTTGGTATCATATTTATCACCTTTCTATACTCATACTAATATTATATAAAATTATCAAGGTAATTAAAAGAAAAAAACACGATAAATTCGTGTTATGAAAGTTTTTCTTTAACTATTTTAGATACTTTGCTCATATCTACTGATGAACCATATTTAGAAGTTACTTCTTTCATGATTCTACCCATATCTTTAATAGATTCAGGTTTTACTTCTTCAATTATTTCATCAATAGCTTTATGTAAGTCTTCATCACTCATTTCAGGTGGTAAATAAACTGACATGATTTCTACTTCTTTTTTTAAATCTTCAACTACATCCATCTTATTATATTTAGTATATTCTTCAATAGATGTATTTCTCTTTTTTACTTCTCTTTTAATAACAGTTATTACTTCATCATCAGTTAAGCCATCTTCTCTTTTTCTTTCAAGAGCAACTTCTTCATTCATTAAAGCAGCTTTTATCATTCTTATAACACCAAGTTTAAATTTATCTCCTGATTTCATGGCTTCAACTAAGTCTTGTCTTATTTGATCGTACATATATCATTCTTCTTTCTAGTTATATTATATATCAATTTATAAAAAGAAAAAAGGAAATATTATTTTTCCTTTTTCTTAGTACTTACTTTCTTAGGTTTTTCTTTAACTTCAACAGGTACTTCTTTTATTTCTACTCTAGATTTAAAGAAGTCTAACATTAATCCTAAACCAATAATTAGCATGATGAATTTAATAAATCCACCAATAACTGGTATGAAACTTATTAATGTAACCATAATTAATACGATTATATAACTTAAGTAAACATTCATATTCTTAAATAGTTTAGACCCAATGAAGATTGAAGTTATTATTGTAGATACATATAATGCTATAGCATATAAAACACACATGATAATACCTAAAACAGATGCAAATCCAGTTAATAATAACATAAGAGATGCAACTGGTACTCCAACTAGTAAACCAAAGCCAATTAATGCTTTAATTACTGTATTAGATGCATTTCCATTTACTTCATTTAGATTCTTAACACCATTCTTAAATAATGTAATAATTATTACACCAATAATTAAGGCATTAACAAATGCTATTAATTTAGCAACAATATAAGCAATAGTTACACCTAAAATTAAAGCAGCAGGTTCAACATCAACTTTATCATTATATTCCTCTTTGTTGAAAACAAAAGTATCATCTGTTGCCTCTATTTCGCATGAAGAATTAATCTTTAAAGTACCACTTATTTCACCATCAATTATAAGTTTATCGGCAGCTATACTTACATTTGAATAATTACCTTTTAAAGTAATAGTATCACCTGATAAATATAAGTTTTCTAAATCAGCATCAATATCAATTACTTTAGCAGCAGCATATATAGATCTTAAATTAACATCTTTTATATGAATATTTTGTCCTGCAGCAAACAAATCCTTAGCTACATATCCATTTATATCAAGAGTGTTTCCTGCTATAAATGAATAATCTGCTTCACCAGCTAATTTAATAGTATTACCGGCTACAAAACTTATACCATTGATATATGAATTTACATTAACGATATTACCAGCTATAAATGTATTATCATCATATCTTGCTTCAGTTGTTACATTTTCATCAGCCACATAGTTTGGTAAAGCATAAGCATTAGGTGCAATCACAAATAAAGATACCATAGCAATTAAA
Source organism: Bacilli bacterium (assembly GCA_024693165.1). Classification (GTDB taxonomy): domain Bacteria; phylum Bacillota_I; class Bacilli_A; order RF39; family UBA660; genus UBA6985. The sequence continues at coordinate 1,943 of JAILLM010000029.1, forward strand.
ACTAAATATAACCTTTTCATAGATACTCCTTTCTATCATAATTATAAAATAAAAAAGAGATATTATCTATCTCTTCTTTTATTTCTTTTATTTCTCTTATAGAAATTTTGAATCATTTCTTTCTTTTCTTCTCTTCTCTTAACTCCTGGTTTAGAGTATTCTCTATGTTTCTTTAGTTCAGAAGGAACTCCACTATTAGATACTTTTCTAGTGAATCTCTTTAAAGCGTCATTTAAGTTTCCCTTAACTTCTACTTTAATGCTAGCCATCATTTTCCCTCCTTCCAACATCAATATGTATTTTACTATTATTTATATAAAATATCAAGGAAAAATGAAAAAGATAAGTAAATATTACTTATCTTTGAAATTATATTCTTTTGTATTCATTAAATCAGATAAAGCTTCATCAATATCCATAGTAGCAGATTTTTCTTCATCAACATAATCATCAACTGTTTCTTCTCTAACTACTTCTTCAGTTACATCTTCGAAAGTTTCAGTAACTGGAGCTATTTCTTCTTGATCTTCATCTAATAATGGATTTTCATTTCTTTGGTTATCTTCAGCTATTAGTCTAGCTTCTTCATTGTAAGAATCAATATCATTTAATTCTTCTATTTGTTCTACAGTTACTTCAGTTTTTTCTTCATCTTCTTTATTATCCTTTTTACCGTCATTCTTTTTCTTTTTAGATGCTTCAGGATCTCTAAAGATAAAGTAACCAGCAACTGCAATTATAATAATAGCAACTACAATTAGTATAACGATAATCCATGGGAAACAATTCTTTTTCTTTTCTTCATTCTTATTATCATCATTATTTTCTTTTATGATATTACCATTTTCATCAAACTTATATGTTCCATTATCAATTTTTTCATATTCTGAAGGATATTTTTCTTTGAATTCATCTATAGATAATTCTTCTCTAATACCTTCTGCATTCATGAATGTAACTTTGTCATCTTTATATCCAATAACTTCAATTACTTCTTCTACATCATTTTCTTTAATGACTGTTAATACATATTCTTGTTTATTTGCTCCATCTCTTGATGTAACAATAATCTTAACTGTATTTGTGTCATTATCAAGCTTATTTGCACCTTCTATTTTAACAGTAGCATTAGCATCTTCAGTTTCATATGATAATAAACTTTCAATATTACTTACTTTAGTTGGTATCTTAACAGTATATGTTAATGTATCCGCACTAAATTCAGGATCTAATGTATATTCACCAACCTTTAATGATTTTAGCTTTGTTGAGTTATATGAACTAGTTCCTTTAATAACTGATAATTTATATGTAGTAGTTGTTTCAGCACCATCAGTTGCTTCAGATTTAACTATTACTTTAATATCAGATGTACTATTACCAGTAGGTAATTCTACAGAATTACTGTTTGTTCCAACTCCACCTTCGTAAGATACTCTACAAGCACCTTCAGCACATGTTGGAGTAAAAATAATTCTATTGATACTATCTCTTATATCATAAATAGTATATTCATATGTATCACTTGAGAATTGAATATTCCAAGTGCCAACATTAGTCTTTAATCCTTTTAATTTAGAATTAGTTGATTTAGGCTTAGTACCAGCTTTAATATTTACGACTTTTTGTTTAGTAATAGTTTGACCATTTACATTGAATGTAACTATTACAGTAACACCATTTAAATCTTGATCAGATGTATTCTTAATATTTACCATACCAAGAGTAGGATCTGTACTTTTATATGGTGGTTCATACACTTCTACGCTACATTGAACACTATGAGTTGCGTTACATTCAACTGTAGGTTTATCTGTTAGATCGTTACCTTCAGTAACATCAGCAGTTAATGTAGCAAACATATCACCATCATCAGTTCTGGTTTTAAATTCACCAATATTAAAATCAGCAGCAAATGCATTTACAGGGATTAATACAAATGCTAATAATAAATATTTAATTATTTTCTTCATTTACATACCTTCTATTCTATTTAGAAATATACCATATATACCATTAATAATCAATAAGATGAATAAAAAATATAGGATATAAATCCTATATTAATTTAGTTAATATTTCATTCATAGTATATATGGTATATTTCTAAATAGAATAGAAGGTATGTAAATGAAGAAAATAATTAAATATTTA
>JAILLM010000032.1 GCA_024693165.1 Bacilli bacterium
TAATTAAATGTTTGATCATCAATGGTAACAACAAATTTTAAATTATCTTAAGGGTGCAAGTATTGTTTTAGATAGATATTTACTTTATACTAATAGTATGAATATGAATGATTATAAGAAGATACAGTTAAAGTTAGTGGATACAGATCCTAATGATGATTTAAGTGTATTTGATTATAAGCTTGATTATGATGCTTATTTAGAATAGGTGATCTTATGAAGAAGAAAAAGGGAAAAGATATTGAAGTAACTGCAATTAATATATTTTTAATATTATTATTTACATGTTTATTCTTTATAATTTTATATTATTTTTTATCTTACAAAAGTTTAAGTAATAAATATTCTAAGATTTGGGATGTTCATTTTGTAAGAATTATTAACAAAGATTGTAGTTATGAAGCAGTTTGTACTACACCTACAATTTATAATAATTCTACTACTACAAGTGATTATACTGTTGAGTTTACTGGTCCAAATCAAAAGGCCGTTTATGAAATAACTGTTAAAAATGATGGATTAGTAGATGCTGAAGTTACTAATATTGTTTTAGGTTTACCTCATTGTAAGGGCAATGCTGAAAATACTACTAATGCTTCTAATGATGCTGATACTGTATGCAATAAATTAACTTATACATTATTAGATGAAGATAATAACAAGGTTGTTCCTGGTACAACAATCAAAGCACATGAAAGTAAGATTTATCATTTAGTTTTATCTTATGACGATATTAATTATGTTGAAGAAAATGAAAGAATAAGTGATTCTGTTTCTGTTAGAAATTTAAATTTAACTGTTGATTATAATCAGGTGAGATAAATGAAAAAGATTAATAAGAATACATATTTATTTTTTAAGTTTTTATTTACCTTTATATTTTTATTTATCGTTATCATGTGGGTTATTAGTAATACTTTAAAGCATGAACCTGTTAGTTATGGTAATGTAATTATTAGTACTGGTGCATTTCCTCAATTAAAGATTAATAATGAAGCAGATGCATTAAATGAAGAATCTACGATAGTATCTATAACTAATGATAGTGATGCTGATGTTAATTATAAAATGTATTTTACGTTAGATAAAAATAGTACGATAGATAGAAAATATATTAGAGTTAATTATAATGGTCATACTTATGATTTATCTAAAATGAATTATCTAGAAGTAAATAATAAATATTATTTCTATTTAGAAGAAGGAACTACTGCTGCGAAATCAATGGATCCTATTGATGCTTATATTTGGATAGATGAAAGTTTTGATGGAAATATAACTGAATCTAAAATTTTTATAGATTTTGATACCTTATCTTAGTAAGGTATTTTTTTATTGCTAAGATTTAAAAATATAGTATAATTATCTTAGAAAATATATATAATCTGGGGGGATATATAAAATGTACGAAGAAAGAAAAAAAAGAATAAATTGGGCTAGGTTATTTCTAGTAGTTATTATTATATTTTTACTATTACTTTTAACTTTAAAGATTATTTCATTAATTAGATTTAATAATAATCCTGATAAGTATTATTCTAAAGAATTAAAAACTCTAGATAGTACTGCATTGAAGTATTTCAATAAAGATAATATTCCTGGTGAAATTGGAGAAAGCAAAGTAATCTATTTAAATCAATTTGATGAAAATGACATTAAATATGAACTTGTTCCAATGAAAGGTGATAAATGTGATAATGAAAACTCTTATATAAGAGCTACAAGATTAGAAACAGAATATCAAGTAAAAAGTTATATTAAATGTGATAAATTTGAAGATAGTAAAAATACTTATGTAAGTCTAGAAGATAAAGAAGAAACAACTACTAAGGAAGTAGAAACTACTAAAGAAATAAGTATTCCAAAAGAAGATACAACAACTACTAAAGAAACTACTACAAAGAAACAAGAAGAAACAACTACTAAACAAGTTACAACTAAACAAGCAACTACTAAGAAACAAACAACAAAGAGTACTACTACAACACAAAAGAAAGATACTAATAAAATAACAATTGGTTTTAATACAAATGGTGGAGAACAAATTAGTTCATACACAATTAATAAAGGATCAAAAGTTAAATTACCTGTTCCTGTAAGAAATGGTTATACATTTGTAGGATGGTATAAAAATTACATTCATTATACTAGTGATACAGTATTTAATGATAGTATTATTCTAGTAGCTAAATGGACAAAGAATTAGTTAATGCTAATTCTTTTTTCTTGCATAAAAAAAGATGTTACTTTTTCTTTTTAGCAACATCTCCGATTTGATATGGACTGTCTTCAGTACCATTTCCAGTTGTGTAATTTACTTTACCATTAATAGATATCTTTAATAATACTGGTAAGTAGTTATTTGCATATGTTTCTTCGATTTCATTTTCATCTTTATAATATGACATATAAGTGTTTCTAGCAGATGGTGTAATTAAATATGTTGAATGATCTCTTGCTAACCAGTTATAGTTTCTACATGTTCTTGAACTGATTGATTTACAATCGTCATCAATTGATGCTCTAATGTATTCATAAGCTGCTAATAAATTTAATTCTTGTTTATCTATGAAAATAGAACATTCTGTTGAACCATCATTTGTAGTGTCTGCTTCACTTCTAGCTCCGTAACAAACTCTTTGTGTACTTAAATATGCTTTAGCTTCATCTGAAATTTTTTCATCATAAACTTTTTGTAAGCATGTCATCATATTTGAATTTTTACCTTCACCTTGATAGTAAATGTTTATTCCTGTTTCACTTTCTTCAATATTGTAGTGATTATCAAATGTACAATCTTTTGATGATTTTTCTTGAAGTAGGTAAACGTTATCACTACCATCTATACTAATAATTCTCCATGTTTCTCCATTGAAGCTTGCATAGTTGTTAACTTGTTCTCCTCTGAATACGTAATTATCTCCCATTTCGTATAATCCTTGTCCAGATTCAGTTAAGTTATCTTCTTTGATTTTCTTAGATAATGTATTGCTTGAATATGCATCTCCACAATCTAATTCAGATGTATATAAGTAGTATCCATTATTATTTATAACAGTTACACCACCATCACATTTTAAAGATTCATCTTCAAATGCTTTAGTGTAATCTTCAATGTCTCCATTTGTAATCATTTCTTTTAATGAATACTCACTAGTTTTTTTATCTTCAGTAGGTAATTCATCTTCATGATTTTCATAGAAGTTCTTTGCTGCCTTTTCCATGCTCTTTTGATATTCTTCATAATTTGCACTTTTTCCTTGGCAACTTGATATTGCAAATAGGATTATAATTAGTATTACAAATCCTGCTGAAACGTATATTATAATTTTTTTAAGTTTTTCGTCCATAAAGGTCCCTTCTTCCTGTAAAAATTATAACATGATGTAAATATTTTTCCAATAATGATTGTATCTCAATTGAATATATTTTTATCCCATGTTAAACTTAAAATGAATAAGGGTGTTGGGTAGTTCAATTATTTGATGTAAAGTTGAACGTTTTTAATTTACTCTTTATTTTTATTCGATTATAATAACGAAACGGGAAGTGATATGATGACATTACCAACAATTTGGAGTGCAATTACCAAAATTATCGATTGTGGTATTATTTGGTACATTTTATATACATTATTAAAATCCATAAAAAACAATGTAAAGATGGTTTTAATTTTTAAAGGAATTTTTATTTTATTAGTTATTAAAGTATTAAGTAATGTATTACAACTTAATACAGTAGGAGTTTTACTTGAATATGTAATTTCTTGGGGACCAATTGCAATTATAATTATTTTCCAACCAGAAATTAGAAATATTCTTGAACAAGTAGGTAGAACTCAATTACTTGGTAAACATAAAGTTTTAACTGTTGATGAAAGAGAAAAAGTTGTATTTGAACTTATGACTGCAGTTGAACACTTAAAAGATGAGAAGATTGGTGCATTAATTGTTATTGAGAGAAATATGTCTTTACAAGAATATATTGCTCCAACCACAAAACTTTATGCAGATATTTCTAGTCAATTACTTGAAGCAATATTTTTACCACCAAACCCATTACATGATGGTGGTGTAATTATTCAAGGTAATAAAGTAACATGTGCTGGTGCAGTATTTAAAACAAGTATGAATCCTAATGTTAATAAGAAGTTAGGAACTCGTCATAGAGCAGCTCTTGGTGTAGCTGAAGAAACAGATGCAATTGCATTAGTTGTTTCAGAAGAAACTGGAAGAATCTCAATTGCATGTGATAATTACTTACACTACAATTTAACAGTTGAAGAATTTAGAACAATGTTATTAGATGAATTAAAACCTAAAAATACAATGTTCTTTGATGCAGAAGGAGTAGGAGGTGCTGATGATGAAAATCTTTAAGATTATATTTACACCTTTCATAGCTCTATTTAAAGGATTATATTTTATTCTTGATAAGATATTAATTACTCCATTAAGTAAGATTATTTATAACTTAAGAGATGTATTTAAGAATAATAGTGGTAAGATTGAAAAATTACTTAATATGCCTAATGTATTATTCTTCTTTTCACTTATATGTGCATTTGGTTTAGTATTACTTGTAGATAGTCAAGTTATTAGACTGAATAATAGTGAAGCTGAAATCTTAAGTGATCAACCAGTTAATGTTATATATAATGAAGAGTCTTATGTAGTTGAAGGTGTTCCTGAAACTGTAGATATTACTTTAATCGGTAGTAAGTCTGCATTATATTTAGCAAATCATGCTAGTAACAATACTGTTTCATTAGATTTATCTGGATATGGTGTTGGTACTTATAAAGTTAAATTAAAATATAATAGTGCTTCTACAAATATTTCTTATAAATTAGATCCAAGTACTGTTACAGTTAAAATTAGTTCTAAGTTAAGTGAAGAAAGAAAGTTAGGATATGATTTATTAAATGAACAATCATTAGATCAAAGATTAAGTATTTCTAAAGTAGAATTAAATACTTCATCAGTTGTAGTTAAGTCTTCTAAAGAAATTCTTGATAAAGTATCGGTTGTTAAAGCATTAGTAGATGTTAAAGACTTAGGAGTTACAACTTCAGGTGAATATCAAATTGAAGGTGTTAAACTTGTTGCTTATGATTCAAATGGTGATAAGGTAAGTAATGTTGAAATCGTTCCTTCAAGTGTTGTAGCTACAGTAACATTAGATAGTTATTCTGCTACTAAACCAGTTAAAGTAGTTACTACTGGTAAGATGCAATCAGGATATGCTATTGATGCAATTACATCTTCTGTTGCTAATGTTACAGTTTATGGTAGTCAAAGTGTTGTTGATTCACTTGATTATATTGAAGCTCAAGTAAATGTTAATAACTTAGATAAAGATACTTCAACAAAAGCAGATTTAATTGTTCCAAATGGAATTAGATATATGTCTAATAGTACAACTCAAGTAAGTATTAAAGTTGGTACTGAAGATCAAATTACATTAACTAAGTTACCAGTTAAGATTGAAAACTTAGGTAGTGATTATAATGCACTTGCTGTTAATGAAGATAGCCAAGCTATTGATGTAATGGTTAAGGGTACAAGTAATGTAATTAAATCAATTACTGCTGAAGATATTAGAGTATACGTTGATCTATCAGGATTAACTCCTGGAGTTCATAAAGTAACTGTTCAAGTTAACTCTTCAGATACTCGAATTACTGTACAACCAGTAACAACTGAAGTAGAAATTAGATTAAATAAAAAGTAGTTAGATAACTACTTTTTTTATTTGTATTATGCTATATTTAATATAGAGTGATGTAATATGAAAAAAAATAATAAAGGTTTTACTTTAGTTGAAATTTTAGCTGTAATAGTTATATTAGGTATTATTATGATTGTAGCTTTACCAACTTATAGTAGTGTTTATAATTCTATAAGATTATCTACTCATTTAAATAATATTAAAACTATAAAAAATGCAGCTTTAGACTATGGAAGTAATACTGGTGTAAAAGATGAAATTAAGAAATTACATGATAGTAGTAAAAAGAATCTTTCTAATTCAAGTTCCATTAATGATTGGTGTAAGGTTATTTCTATTACTAATTTAATTAAAGCTGGTTATCTTTCTAGTGATGATGATAATTTAAATCAAATTACTGATGTATTCACTGGAAGCGCTATGGGATATAATTTACAAAATAATTATAATAGTAGTTCTCCTAAAGATGGAGTAGCTCTTTGTTATTGTAAAGATAAACTAGATATTGATGCATTTGTTATTAAGGATTTAGATAGATATCAAGTTTATCATTCTGGTGAATATGTTAGAAACTTTATTGCTGATGAATCAACTGGTAATAGTACAACTGTATATGAATTTAGAGAATTAAAAGTTAGTTTTATATATAATGATGCATTTAATAAGATAGTTAAAGCTAGAAATAAAGCTACTGTTGATATCGAAGGGGAAAAAGTTGATATTAATGGTGCTTTTTCTGGTATTACTGGTGATTTTAGTCTAAGTAATGATGCTGTTGTAAAAAAAGTTAATGAATTAATATTCAGAGATTTAACTAATAATCCTACTTGTTAGCAATCATAATTATTAAATTATTAATAATTGTGTTATTATATTGGCAGGTGTTTTTATGAATAAAATTTTAATGATGATTATTGATGGTATAGGTATCAATAATAAAGAAGACGGTAATTTTTTAAAAAAGGCAGAATTAAATAATTTATCTGACCTTTATAATGAATATCCACATTCTATTTTAACTACAACTGGTGATGTTATAGGTCTTCCTGATGGAGTTCCTGTTAATGAAGAAATTGCACATGTTGCATTTGGTGCTGGTAAGAAAGTTAAACAAGATGTAACTATTCTTAATGAAACATTAGGTAGTACATTAATCGAAAAGAATGATTTACTTATTTCTATAGTTAAAAAGTTAAATAAGAGTGGTGGAACACTTCATTTAGCTGGACTTGTTAGTGATGGAAGAATTTCATCAGATATAAGATATATTGAAAACTTTATTTCTCATTTACATAATATGGGACTTGAAAGGTTATATTTCCATGCTATTACTGATGGTGTTGATAGTAAAACTGATTGTATAGTTTTCTTAGACAGATTGATTGATTCATTTAATGATAATAGTTTAGGCAAACTTGTATCTATTTGTGGTAGAAGTTATGCTATGGATAAAGATAATAATTGGAATAAAACTAAAGTTTATACTGATCTTTTATTTAATGGTGAAGGTGCAAGAATTAGAAAGTTTGATAATGCACTTGAAACATGTAAAAAGAAGAATGTTCCAGATAATCTTATTCCACCAATTAAACTAATTGATGATCCAACTGTTAAAAGTGGAGATATTTTCCTTTGGTTAAATTTCCAAGTTGAAACATCAAGACAAGTTTTAAAAGCTATTAGTGATAGTGAATTTACTATTTATCCAGTTAATAAACCTGAGAATATGGAAATTTATACACTATTAGAAGTAGATAATATGAATATAGATTATTTAATTGATGATAATGATGAATTTTATTCAATTGGAACTTATTTCAATGATTTAAGACTTACTCAAGCAAGAATATCTTCTAAAGAAAGATATCCAATGGTTACATACTTCTTTGATGGATATAAAAATGATAAGTTAGATTTATGTGATACTTATTTAATTCCTTCATTACAAGAGGATTATTTATTTAAAGAGACATTAGATAACATTACTAAACAAACTATTAAGTGTATTGAAAAAGATTATAACTTTATATTAGTTAATATTCCTTATGCTGATATAATTGCAAGATATGGAAATGAAGAACAATTAATTGAAACGCTTAGAAATATTGATGATAGTGTTGGTAAAATATTTGAAGCTGTTGAAGATAATTTCTATAAGATGATAATTACTTCATCTTATGGAAATGTTGAAGAAATGGTTGATGGAGTAGGTGTAGAACATAAAGGAACTACTACTAATCCAGTACCTTTTATAGTTACTGATTCTAGACTTGGTCTTAAGAATAAAGGAGATTTAACAATGGTTGCTCCGACTATATTAAGATATATGGATATAGCACTTCCTAAACAAATGTCTCAAATGAGAACATTATTAGAAGAAGAGGGATAAAAATGGAGTTTGATACTAGTATTTTAAGAGAGGCAGATATAAGAGGAGTTTATCCTACTCAAGTAAGCGGAGAGTTTGCTAATAGATTAGGTAAAGTATATGGTACTTATGTTTTAAAACAAGGTTTTAAATATATAGTTGTAGGACATGATAATAGAATTGGCGGACCTCATTTAACTAAAGAGTTAATTCAAGGATTATTATCTACTGGTATTAATGTTATTTATATTGGTTTAGCTACAACTCCAATGCTTAATTATGCTAGTCATAAATTAGGTATTCAATATGGTATTGAAGTTACTGCATCTCATAATCCTAAAAATGATAATGGTTTTAAACTTTTTGGTGAAAACTATCTTCATTGTAGTCATGAAGTATTAGCTATTATTTATGCTGCATTAAGTAATGAGAAATATAGAATTTCTAAAGGTGATGGTACTTTAGAACATATTGATGTTTTATCTAGTTATGCAAAATATGTAGCTAATAAGTTTAAAGATATAAAACCTTTAAGAGTAGTAGTTGATTGTGGTAATGGAACTGGATCTACTACTATTAGACAAATATATGAAAGAATTCCTGGTGAAGTTATTTATATAAATTCTACTAATGATCCAAGGTTCCCAAATCATCATCCAGATCCTAATGTTAAATCTAATTTAGTACAATTAAGTGAAGCGGTTTTAGCCAATAAAGCTGATTTAGGTTTAGCTTATGATGGAGATGCTGATAGAGTAGGATTCGTAGATGAAAAAGGTGAAGTAGTTGATAGTGATGTAATGATGGCACTTATGTCTAGAGAGATTTTAAAGAACTCTAATAAACCAATCTTAGTGGATGTTAAGTGTTCAAGAGTATTACTTGATGAAATAAAAAAATTAGGTGGAGAATATATATTAGAAACTCCTTCAAGTGCTCGTCAAGAAGATTTACTTTTCTATCAAAAACTAGATTTTGCTGGTGGATATTCAAATCATATTTTCTTTGGGGACTCTCATCCTGGATATGATGATGGTATTTATGCTGGTTTAAGATTCCAAGAAATGCTTGGTAATTCAAAGAAAAAATTAAGTAAACTTGTTAAGAGTTTACCTGAATATTACAATACTGAAGAAATAAAGATTTCTACGACTGATGAAAAGAAATGGAAAATCGTTGAAGAAGTTAAAAAGTATTGTGAAGTTAGAAAATATGAATTTTCAACAGTTGATGGTGTAAGAGTAGAAAAAGAAAAAGGTTGGGCTTTAGTTAGAGCTAGTAATACTGGTCCAAATCTTACACTTAGATTTGAAGCTACATCTAAAAAAGGACTTACAATGATTCAAAAAGAATTTATGGATGTCTTAAATGTAGTTATTAGCAAAAAATAAAAGCAACTATTAAGTTGCTTTTTTTTATTCTTTAATCGCAGCATTAAGTGCTATTTCAATCATTCCAGTTAAAGCTGTTTCTCTTTCTTCGCTTGTTACTTCAATTTCTGGGGTATATTTAGAATCTACGATAGTAAACATTACTGTAGCTCTTTTTCCACAGATTCTTGCAACATGTAGAATTCCAAATCCTTCCATTTCTGAACCCATAAGTTCATTTTTGATTGGACATGCATCATATACATGATCTAGATTTGCATATGGATCAAATACATCAATTGTATAAGTAGGTCCAACTTTAAGAACTTTTTCTAATTCTTTTGCAGATTGTTGAATCCTTTCATTTAGTTTTATATCAGTTCTTAAGAATTTTTCTGTATAATTTCCCCATTCGTATGCGATTGTTGATTCAGAGTAACATCCAGTTGATAAAACTATGTCTCCAATCATAACTTCTGGATTACCAGCTCCTGCTGAACCAATTCTTATGATTTCTTTAACATCGTAAAATGTGAATAATTCATATGCGTATAGAGAAGCAGAAGGTATACCCATTCCTGATGCAAATACTGTTACTTTTTTACCTTTATATGTTCCTGTGTAACCAAACATATTTCTAACTGTATTTATTAATTTAGCATTTTCAAGAAAGTTTTCTGCGATGTATTTTGCTCTTAGAGGATCACCCGGTAAAAGCACTGTTTTTGCTATATTTTCTTTATCAGTTACTATGTGTACTGGTTTCATATTATCACCTATTTTAATAGTACCAAATATGTTATAATAATTCCATATTGGAGGACTTTTTATGAACACAATTTACGAATTTAATCGTTATAGTATACACTTTAAAACTTCTAATAAATTTAAAACTTTTTTACTTGAATTAAATTTCTTTAATAATCATGATTTTAAGAGATTATCTGCAAGGGAAGCTCTTTTAAGAATGATTTTTATGAATAATAAAAAATATAAGACTTCGATTGATATTTCTAAGAAATGCGAAGATTTATATGATCCATATTTATATTATGAACAATCACTTA
>JAILLM010000078.1 GCA_024693165.1 Bacilli bacterium
TAAGTCTAATACTAAGTTTAGTTCTTTTTAATTTTTTAAAAAACACTTTCATTTTCTAAAGCCTCCTATATTCATTATACAACATATATACTTCTTTAGGTAGGTTAGGGAATTAATTTTATGTTTATTTTTGATATATGCTTTGATATAATAATTTAGGAAATGAGGCAATAAAAGCATGAAGAAAAAAACTACAGCTTTCGTAATTTGCATCTTTTTATTAGTAGCATTATTTATAGTATATATATTCTCAGAACTGTACACTGAAAGTGATATGACATCAAATACTGAAAAAGTAATTACTGATGCTGAAAAGTTTGAAAAAGAATATGAAGACATTAATAGTAAGTTAACTGATACAGGTAAAACAATTAGACCAATAAACATTGATAATAATAATCCAATCGAATATATTACTGAAGATAAATTAATTGAAAAAATTAATAATAAAGAATCATTTATCGTTTATTTTGGGTTTACTGATTGTCCTTGGTGTAGAAGTGTAATTCAAGAATTCTTAGATACATCTAAAGAATACGCAATTGAAAAAATCTATTATTTAGATGTTAAAGACATCAGAGATAAATATGAACTTAATGAGTCACATGAACTAGTTAAGACTAAAGAAGGTACTCAAGGATACTATGAGTTATTAAATAAGTTATCTAAAGTACTAGATGACTATGAGCCATTAACTTATGTTAATTCTAAAGGTAAAACTAAAAAAGTTGCTATAAATGAAAAGAGAATTTATGCACCAAACTTTGTTTTAGTAGAGAATGGTGAAGCTGTTATTAAAGTTACTGGTATTCCAGATACAATGACTGATCCTTATATAGAATTAGATGATAATCTAAAAGAATATCAAAAGAGTGAATTTTCTAAAGTATTTTCTGCATTTAATAAAGGAGTAGTTACTACAACTTGTGGAGATACAATGTGCTAAAAAAAATCAGAAATTAAATTTCTGATTTTTTATTTATTATAATATTTTGGTTTTAATATTTTCTTAAGTTGTTCACCAATTTCAGGTATTGTTGAACCTTTTATTTGAGCAGCACCTGAGTGATTATTACCACCACCACCAAATTCTTTCATTATAGGTTCAACATTTAAATCTGATTTACTTCTAGCACTGATTCCAATAATTTCATCACTTAATCTACCAATTACGAATGATGCATCATTACCAAATTTTAAAGCTTCATCAGCAGCTTTAGCTAATTCTTCTTTTTCGTATTCAACATCATCACTCGCTTGAATTAAAGCATAAGTATATTGAATAACATCCATTGCACTTACTAAAGCATGAACTTTTTTATAACTTTCAATGTCTTCTGTAAACCAAGAAGATACAGTATCTAAGTTTGCACCACAATGCATAAGTTTAGATACAATCTCCATTGTTTGTGGAGAAGTATTTTTAACAAATTTTGATGTATCAAGATAAATTCCTGCAAGTAAATAGTTTGCAATATTTACTGGTATTTTAATCTTGTATTCATTTAGTAGTTTATATATTATTTCAGATGCAGAAGAAACCGTTGAATCAATATATATATGATTTGATTCTAATGTATCATCGTCTGGTAGATGATGATCAATAATAAAAGTTTTTTCTGGATTTTTAGCAATATCGGCCATACTTATTAATCGCTTTTTATTAACATCTGTTAATACAAATAAATTGTCATCATTATGTATTTTTAGATATTTTTCTTTATTGGTAAATTTAATATCATTCTTTGAATCATCCATAATTATTTTACAACCTCTCTCCATAATATGAGGTGGGTCATTAACAATTACATATGGATCTTTTTTATATTTATTTCCAATTAAAGTTAGAGCAATTGCAGAACCAATTGCATCAAAATCAACTTTATTATGTGGGACTATAATCATTTGATGTGAAGACATTAAGCATTGTTCTAGATTTATCCTTAAGTCCTTTATATTTATCATAATTTTATTATCTCCTTCTTGTTAAAAAAAATTATACATCAATATTTTCCTTTGTCAAACAAAAAGTAATAGGCACAAAAAAAGCACTAAATGCGCTTTCTATCTTTCTTAGCTTTTCTTTTTGCTAATTTATATTTAATTTTATTCTTTTCAATATATCTCATATATTTTTTCCTTTGTTCTTCTAAATGAGTTTTAATAATTGAAAGTCTATTGTTAATTTGCATATCTGGGAATGATTCAAGAATTCTTCTATAAGGTCTAGTAGAAGCTTCAAGCATACTCTTAACTTCTCTTGTAATAACTTCAGTATTATCAGATTTAATTGAGTTAGAAATATTTTTAAGTTTAGATATAAAGCTAAATGATACAACTGTATCAATTGCTTGAACTGTAAGTATTACATAAGTAACATAAGTTAATACTTTAATATCAGTATGTGCAAATATTGGATCTATTATATAAGGATTAACAACATAAAGGATAGCCATGGCACCAATTCCAAATCCCAATCCACACTCTAAGCAAATACGCCCATTAATATTAAACTTCATATGTGAGTAATCCCACCAACGAGCTTTAAATAACTTTTCTAATACATATGAGGTGAAGTATTCAAGTGTACAACAAATAAATATTGCAGTTAAGAATACAAAGAAAGGTTGATCAATATATTTCTTTAAGAAGAATGTGATCATAACTGAACCAAATCCATATACAGGACAAATAGGTCCAATCAAGAAACCTCTATTAATAAACTTTTTGAATTTAAATATACTTTGAATTACTTCTTGTGCCCATCCAATAAATGAATAGAAATAAAAAATAACCACGTAATATACGAAAGTATCCATATTTATCACCAAAAAAATTATATCATTATAGCACCTAATAGTAAATTATATAAAATATGTTATAATTAGTTCAGGAAAGTGATTATATGAAAAAACTAATTGAGGTTTTAAGTAAGCCTAGAAGTATTTATTTTTTAATTGTTGCTATGTTTACATTGACTCTTGTTTTAATGAAAGTATCTTTTTCTTATTACATTCCTGTGTCAGTAGACAATGCATCTTTAACAATTCCTGACATTATTAATGTATTATCAATTGATGGATATAATAATGAAATTGAATTTAACCCAAATGAAACAAAAGAGTTAACTTTTAAAGTGACAAGTAAAAATGAGATTGAGTCTTCTTATGTAGTTTTCTATGAAGGTGAAAACTTCTCAATTGAAAATTTAACATCAGTTGGTTCAAGTATTAATCCTTTGGAAGAAAATACATTTACTATTAAAGTTACTAATAATCTAGATGATTATAATATAATTAGATTTAATATTAAGTCTGGATTTGTTGGAAAAGATATAGATGTAGAAAAAAATATAATTAAGTAGGTGTGACATGAAATATATATCATTTGTTGTTCCTTGTTATAATTCTCAAGAATATATGGAACATTGTATTGATTCTTTACTAATTGGTGGAGATGACGTAGAAATAATAATTGTTGATGATGGTTCAAGTGATTCAACTGGTAAGATTGCAGATAATTATGCAAAGAAACATAAGAATATTGTTAAAGTAATCCACCAAAAGAATGGTGGACATGGTGAAGGCATCAATCAAGGATTAAAGGTTGCTACTGGAAAATATTTCAAAGTAATTGATAGTGACGACTGGGCTGATGAAAAAGCTTATAAAACATTACTTAAAAGAATTAAGAAAATTGATAGTGATGCTATCATTATGAATTATGTATATACATATACAGATGGAAGAAAAGATCAAGTTATTAATTTCTCTAATGTATTCCCTGATAATATAGAATGTACTTGGGAAGATACTAAGAGATTTAAACCCCAACAATATTTAAGTTTACATTCAATGATGTTTAAAAAGACAGTGTTAGATGAAACTAATATAGAACTTCCAAAACATTGTTTCTATGAAGACAATTTATTTATCTATTCAGCATTAAAATATGTTAAAACAATTCATTATATGAATTTAGATTTTTATAGATACTTTATTGGTAGGGCAGATCAATCTGTTCAAGAACCTCAATTAATTAAGAGAAGTTCTCACCAAGTATTGGTATCTACTAGAGTTGCTACTTTATATGATTTAAAAGATATTAAAGGAAAACACAAGAGAGTAATGATGAGACATCTATCTTTAATAGTTACTTTAGGTATTATCTTCTCAAGACTTGGAAGAACTCCTGAATCTGAATTACAATATAAAAAGATGTGGAAAGATATTAAAATCCAAAATCCAGTTATTTATAGAAAGATTCGTGGACCATTTAGAATGTGTGGATGGGCATCACTTCCAGGTAAGTTTGGTAGAGAATTATCTCTAGGTGGTTATAAACTAGCACATAGCTTAGTTAAATTTAATTAGGAATAATATTCCTAATTTTTTTATGTTATAATTTACCTATGAAGAAAAGTATTATATTAACAATTATTATTTCAATTATTTTAACTATATTAATAGGTGTTATGCTTACTCATAGGACACAAGATAAAGTATCAAACTATGATTATGATTATTTATGTACATATGAGGCAGACTCAGATGAAGAATCATCTACTAATAAGATTCAAAAGAATCTATATATTAAGGTAGATAATGATTCGTATGTTGATACAGCTATTTATGAAAGTGTTTATACAAGTGAGTATTTTTCATTAGCTACTCAAAATCTAATTCAAGAACTACTTAGTATGTATGACGAAGTAGGTGGGGTAGAAACAAATATTATTAATAATAAAAAGAATACATATGTAACTATTAAATATGATTATAATAAAATAGACTTTAAAGAATTAAAAAATAAACTAAGTGAAGTAATTGATAAAGAATCACTTCAATATAAAATGAATAATAAATTAAAAGTTGAAGACTATACTAGAGAATTAAAAGAATATTCTTGCATCAAAAAATAGAACCCTAAGGTTCTATTTTTTCAACAATTCGGAATTCAAAGTTTAATCTAGTACAGAAGTAGTTTTAGGGGAAAGAATTTTTTTTCTTTAATATTGTACTAATTAAATTCTAAATTCTAAATCTCACTCCATAAGACTTAATGAACAGCCTGTGTCCATTTTAAATAAATAACCGAAAATTTTTAAATTAAATCATCACATTTACGAGAATAAATACATCTCTCATTTAACCGCCTAGCACTTATATCAATTATATAAGTATGTGATTACTAGATAAAGCCTTCAATTACAAGCATCCTGCTTATAATTGGAATTTAATAAGCATATAAGGTAATCAGTACATTTTAAGTACTTTCTTGGTAGTCTGTTGTCTAATCTTTGCTGTATAATCAAGAACTATTCCAAACTCAAATTTTACACTACATCGGATATTCTGTACTACTTGTACACCAAGAATATCGGTAAAACCTATAGTACTCTAACCACCTACATTAATATTACTACATCAAATCAATATAATATATAAATTATATATTGTGTAAAATTTAATGTCTACTAAATTTTTATTTTTATAATTTATATATTATAT
>JAILLM010000079.1 GCA_024693165.1 Bacilli bacterium
CAAGTCTAAGTCTTTCTTCAAAAGTAGCTTTAGATCTTAAAGTACATTGCCATAAACCAGTTAGACCTGGTCTTGTTTGAATAATATACTTGTAGGATTCACCCATATCTTCTATTTCTCTTGGAAGATAAGGTCTATTACCAATTAAACTCATATCTCCTTTTAATAGATTTATGAATTGTGGTACTTCATCAAGAGATGTCTTTCTTAAGATTTTTCCAATCTTAGTAATTCTTGGATCATTCTTAAGTTTCTTCCATTTCTTATATTCTTTAGCTGCTTCTTTATTTTCTTTTAAATACTTCTTTAATACATCATCAGCATTTGGAATCATAGATCTAAACTTATACATATTAAAAGTTTTACCATTCTTTCCAATTCTTTTTTGTTTAAAGAAGATTGAATCAAAATCCCCATTTAAAATAGATATTACTTTTACAAATATTGTGATAGGTATAAGTAGGATTACTCCTACTAGACCTGCACAAATATCTACAAATCTTTTAAAAGTTCTATAACTGTACTTTCTTGTCTTATGAAATTTTCTATATGTTTTCTTAACTAAATTCTCTTGATTGAGATTTAGTACTAACTCTGCTGTGTTGTCTAAATAATCATTCATTTTCCCTTAAACTCCCTGTCCTAATTATTTAAACTCACGCTACACTTTATTCTTAATTTTTCCCTATACTAAATTTTTAAAATTACGTTCTAACACATCTTCAATATAATTCTTTTTTAACCCCATTATTCTTAACTTAAATTTAAGTTTATTTAAGTTATAATTAGTTACTTTATGGAAATCACTTCCTATGAAACTAATATAATTTTTCTTTAAATAATACTTAAGTAGCTTTTTAGAATGTTTTCCATATCTTCCAAAAAGAGACATGAAATTACCTTGAAGTAATACACCCATATCTAAGAATTCTTTAATTGCTTCTTTATTCTCTTTTAAGAATGGATATCTTTCAGGATGAGCAAGAATAACTTTATAACCATTACTTATAAGCTTAAAAATAATTCTTTTACTATTTTGAATATATCCATTTAAAGGAAATTCAATAAGTAAGTATTTATTGTTAATTGGATTAACTTCTTTTTTACTTACTAATTCATCAATATTATCTGTAATATATATTTCATTAGATAAATATAAATTAACATTGATACCTAACTTCTTTTTTTCTCTATTTAATTTATTAAATATTTTTTTATTATTACTTACATTTGATGAATAATTACTATCACTTATATAGTGAGGAGTTAAAACTATGTCTGTTATTCCTTCACTTTCCGCAATCTTCAGCTCTTCTAAAGAATCCTCCATAGTTTTAAATCCATCATCAACCCCAGGTAATATATGACTATGACAATCTATCATCTTAGTCACCATAATAAGAATTAGTGTAGTAACTTGAATAATAAGAATTATTTTTCTTAGCAACTTTATTCATAATTACTCCATTAACTTTCATACCAACATTTTCAAATGCTCTTAATGAAAGTTCTAATTCTTTATTAGTTGTCTTCTTGTTGGATACAACTAATGCATTATAATCACTATATTTAGCCATAACTAATGCATCTGAAAGTCCAATAACTGGAGGACAATCTAAAATAATAACATCATATTTTTCTTTTAATTTTTCCATAATAACACTATTGTTTTTAGAAGATAATAGTTCTAATGGATTTGGAGGCATAGTTCCTCCTAAAAGAACAGATAAGTTTTCATATTTAGTTTTATTAATATAAGATCCAATTCTTGTATTAGGTTTATAATTTAAAATTAAATCACTATAACCTTTATCAGTATCCATTTCAAAATATTCTTTTAATCTACCTTTTCTTAAATCACAATCAACAAGTAAAACATTTTTACCTTCTAGTGAGAAAGAATAAGCAAGGTTTGCAGAAATAAATGATTTTCCATCTCCACTTTGTGAAGAACTTACTAAAATAACTTTAATTTCATTTTCATTATTAATATTACTAAAGTTAATATTTGTTCTAATAGTTTTAATAGATTCACTAAACATACCTTTAGGATTATATTTAACATTAATACTTCCCATAATTACATTCCCCTTTCTTCAAGTGGAACATTTCCAATAACCACTACATTAAATTTCTTTTCAATTTCATCACTATTTTTAATAGAATCATCAAAATAGAATACTACAAATAATACTCCTACTGATAATACAAATCCTGCTAAGAAATAAATAACATTTTCTTTAACAATTGAATCATTAATAGCTTTTTTATTTACTTCAGCTCTATCTAAAATGTAAACGTTATCAAGTGAGTAAATATCTTTTACTACTTGAGCAAATACATCAGATAAATTATTAGCAATGTTAGCAGCTTCTTCAGCATCTGTAGATGTAACCTTAATATTAATTACACTAGTTTTTTCAACAGATGAAACACTAATCATTTTAGATAATTGACTTGTTGTATATTTGTCTCCTAAATTTAAATCTTCTAATACAGTTTTAAGTGTTTTTTCACTTTTAACTACAACAGTATATTCATCAACTAAACCTTGATTAAAAGTTAAATCAGACTTTGTAGTTTCTTTTTGATTTGAAACTAATACAATCTTAGTATTACTTTCAAATTTAGGAACCTTTATAAATTTAGAATAAAGATTACCTCCAATTAAACATATTGCAACTGCAATAATAATAAATAAAATTTTTGACATATAAAAATCAAAAACTTCTCTTAAATTGATTTCCTCCATAAAGCAATTTCCCCCTCTTTTCAAAAAAATCAGGCAATATAATAACACAAATCAACAAAAAAATAAAGAAAAACCAATTTTCCCACAAAAAAAAGAAAGTAATTACTTACTTTCTATAATTTTAACTGCTTCATCAAATGTATTATTAAAATTTTTAAAGTCTACATCTATCCAATTAACATCCATTTGATTCTTAAACCAAGTGTATTGTCTTTTTGCATACTTTCTACTTCTTTGTTTAATTAAATCTAAAGCTTCTTCTAGACTACATTTATTATCAAAGTAATCATATAACTCTTTATATCCAATACCAGTCATAATAGCTTTAGATCTTAATCCTTCATCATAGAAGTGTTTTACTTCTTCAAGTAAACCTTCTTCAACCATCTTATCTACTCTTAAATTAATTCTATTATATAAAGTTTCTCTATCAGTTGTAAGTCCAATAAAAGTAGCTGGATATAAAAGTTCATTCTTATGAGTTTTAACATCATCTCTATTTAATGCTCTTACTAATCTTTTTCTATTATTAACATGAATATCTAATTCTGGATATTTATTCTCAACTTCCTTGAATAACTCTTCATTAGATTTATCTTCAAAAAGATCAATTTCATCTTCTTCATCAAATTCATAATTATATAAAGCACTCTTAAGATATAATCCAGTACCACCAACAATAACTATATTTCTATCTTTAAATTCTTCAAGCTTAGCTCTTAAATCTCTTTGATAATCATAAACTGTATACATATCCTTTGGGTCTACGATATCAAATAAATAATGCGGAACATTCTCTTTTTCTTCTTCAGTTGGTTTAGCAGTTCCAATATTTAAATATTTATACACTTGCATAGAATCTGCATTAAGAATTACTGCATCATATTTCTTAGCAAGCATTACACTTAATTTAGTTTTTCCAACACCAGTTGGACCCACTATACATATTATTTTTTTCATACTATCCCTCATTCATAAACGTATTATAACCCAAAAACTTTATTTTTTTAATGTTTTTTGCTATAATATCTTGCGTCAAAGGGGTGAAACTCATGAAAATACCTAAAATCGTTATTTTAGATGAGAAAGATAAAAGACTTCATCAAAAAAGTGAACCTGTTAAATTTCCATTAGATGAAAAAACAAAGAAACTAATTGATGATTGTTTAACATATCTAGAATTAAGTCAAGATGAAGAAATCGCTGAAAAATATGACTTAAGACCTGGAATGGGATTATCATTCTGCCAAATAGGAATTATGAAAAGAATTTTCGTAGTTTCAGAAGATTATGGTGATGGTACATTCGGAAGATATGTTGTAATTAATCCAGAAATGATCAGTCATTCTGAAGAGCGTATTTATGTTGGTGAAGGAGAAGGATGTCTAAGTATTAATAGACCTACTACTGGTATCGTACCTAGATATGCAAGAGCTACTTTCAAAGCATTTGATGAAAACGGAGATGAATATACTATCCGTGTTAGAGAAGATATCTCAATTGCATTCCAACATGAATTAGACCATTTAAATGGAATTCTATTTACTGATAGAATTGATCCTAAAAATCCATTTAAAGGTAAAGACTCAATGAGAGAAATTTAAAAGGAAGTATTAACTTCCTTTTATTGTGCATTATTAAATTTAAAAACT
>JAILLM010000116.1 GCA_024693165.1 Bacilli bacterium
TATGAGCATCAATAGTTCTATCATCAGCTTCATAATCATATCCCCAAATACATTCAATTATTTTATCTCTAGATAAAGCCATGCCTTCATTTTCAATAAATAATTTTAGAAGTTTAAATTGTGTAGAAGTCATATCAACAATGTTACCATTAATCTTAACATCATGAGAATTATTATTAATTTCAATATTACCAATACTAATTAAATCAGCTTTTTTAAATCTCTTAGTAATTACTTTAATTCTAGCCATTAATTCTTTAGGACTAAATGGTTTAGTAACGTAGTCTTCAACACCAGCTTCAAAACCTTGAAGTTTATCTTCTTCTTCTTTTCTTGCAGATAACATTATAGATGGAATATCTCTATATTTCTTAATTTCATTAATAGCAGTAAATCCATCCATATTAGGCATCATTATATCCATAATAATTAAATCATAATCATTCTTTTTACATAAATCGACTGCAATATTACCATCCTCAGCAAGATCACACTCATAACCTTCATTTACGCAATAATCATTAATAAGTTCTCTAATTAATATCTCATCATCACATATTAACAAACGCATAAACTTCACCTCTCTTTATTAATATATATTAAATCTCAATAAATATAAAGAAAAAAGGAGATATTACTCTCCTAAATCAACATTATTATATACATTAGTAACATCATCAATATTTTCAAACTTATCAAGTGCCATTTTGAATTTTTCTAAATCTTCACCTTCAAGTTTAACTTTTTCTTTAGCATACCAACCTGTTTCATCAATGGTATATTGAATTCCAGGTTTCATTTTTTCAAGACAATCTTTAATTACACTTACATCACTTGGTTTAGCAGTAATTAAGATTTCTCCATCTTCATTTTCTAAATCAATGATTTCGATACCTTCATCTAATAGTGCTAACATTACATCATCACCATCATTACCTTCAAACCCAATTAATGATTCAAAATCATAATTATAAGATACTGAGTTAGTAACTCCTAAACTTTTATGAATCTTATTAAATACTTCTCTTACGTATGCAACTGTTCTATTAACATTGTCAGTTAATGTAGTAATAATAAATGTACTTTGTCCAGGACCAAATCCTTCATAAGTCATTTCCATATAATCAGTACCATCATTACCTTTAGCTTTATCAATAGCTCTATTAATAATATCCATAGGAACTGCTTGATGTTTATATTTATCAACTACTCTTCTTAAAACAACGTTAGTTTCAAGTTCAGGATTTCCTTTAGCAGCTAAATAAACTTCTTTTGCAGCTGTACTATATAATTTAGCTTTAATAGCTCCATTCTTTTGAATACTAGCTTTTCTAACTTCATATGCTCTACCCATTTAAATCACTCTTTCTATATTGGGTTTTCAATAAGAGTATTTTATCATAAAAAAAAAGAAAATGCTTTACATTTTCTTTCTTAATACTAATTTTTTATCATTATCTAAAACGTTTTCTCTTGTTAACGTAAAATAATTTCTTTCAGAATGATCAAGCATTAAAACTTGTCTATCAATACGTCCAAATACTGTTTCTGTAACATTATTTAAACTTCTTCCACCAAGATTTTCTTCAAGAGCTAACCTAACAATTTCATCAATGAATGAATCATCACAATCAAATTCAACATTAAATTGATTTAAATATCTTTCTTTTGTAAGATTAAGAATACTCTCCTTACTTTCTTTCATTACTCTTTTTAATCCTTCAGCATCAAGATTAGCATATATATTATATTTACGGAATCTACCAATTAATTCTTCTTTAATTCCATATTTTATTAATTCTGCCTTAGTAATACTTGTTTTTGATTTTCTTCTGTTATTTTCAAATTCTACTCTTTGTTCAGGAGTTAAGAATCCGATAGGATTTGTAATACCAACTTTTTTATCACTAAACAATTCCGAAAAAGCACCACTACCAATAAAAGTCATACAACCAGTATCAAGTTCTAATCTTTGACCAGTATGTGAATTAACTTCAAAATCAATTTTTGAACCTTCTATTAAAGTTAATAAATCATTTTGAGCAGATTCTTTAATACTTAAATCTGTCTTTTTTAACTTATCGAATTCATCAAGCATAACAATTGCTTTATTTGCAAGTGCAATATTATGCTTACTAGCTTCCCATATTTTTCCTAATAAGTCAGAAGTATCATCACCTTTATAACCTGCAGTACTTAATGTTGATGCATTAATTCTAACAAAAGGAACACCTAAATATTCTGAAATAAGCTCATATGTATATGTTTTTCCAGTTCCAGTAGGACCTACTGTTAAGATATTATTAACGAGTTTTGGATTATTAGTAGAAAGGTTCATTAAAATAGTTGTAACAGTATCTTCTATTACTCTATCATTACCAATAACTCTTTCTTTTAGATAATTTTCAAACTCAATATTATTAATATTACGTAATACACTATCCGGATCAGTATAATCAACAGCTCTTAAATTAGAATAAACTGTTTTAACACTATTATCATTTTTCTTAGGTTTCTCTTCAACAATAGTTTCATTCTTTTCTTCTGGTCTAGTTAGTTCTTCAATCGGATCATCGCTTCTCTTCTCAATAGCAGATAAAGGAATTGAATGAATTGTATATGAACTACCATCTTTTATAGCAATATTATAAGTATCTAAAACATCAACCATATAATGGCTTGCTAAATCATTATTATCTAGGTTTTCACCATATAGTTCTCTTAATTCATCAAGAGATCTTTCAAAACAATAATATAACTTTCCTTCTTCTAAATTATTCATATTATCATATAAAGATTCATAAGACTTAGAATTAAGAATACAATAAAAACTATTATCAAGGTCTTTAAACTTTCCAAAAGCAACTTCTTGAGGATTAAGGATTAAATTTCCATCAGCATCCTTAGTAGTAGAACATAAAATTACAAAATAATCATTTGGTAAACTAATTACATTATCATTGTTCATAACATACACCACCTGTAATATAAATAAATTGTTATTATATTAAAACAAAAAAAAAGAAAGTGCAATAACTTTCTTTTATTTTTTTATAGTTGTGTATAAATTATAGTAAGTACTATTAGTATTTAAGAATAATGAATACTCATAATTATTATCTATCTTAATATTCTTAGCATCATCAATATAATAAGATAATATTAATCCATCATTTCTAACTAGAATTAAATATCCAGTTTCATCAATCTTACTTAACA
>JAILLM010000117.1 GCA_024693165.1 Bacilli bacterium
TAAATAGCTATTCTTTCAAGGAAATGGAAGAATTTATTAATAGATTAGATTTTTCTAATTATTCAATTGTTTATAGAAAAGGTAAATAAAAGTACTGTAAAGGTACTTTTTTTTAATTAAACTTTATTGTTTCAATTATATTCAAATTCTATAATTATTATAGGGTGTGGTTTTCTTCACCCTAATATTTAACAAAGGAGGATGATTGTAGTGTTAAATACTAAAGTTGGTTATAGCCAAAATAGTGATTCATTTACATCAGGATCTGAATCAGCTAAAATGGCCAAACTAGACAAAGCAAAAGTAGGATTACTATTTACTTCAGTAGTCAACGATCAAGAAAAAATAGTTGAGGGAATTAGAAGTGTTAGTGATGCTCATGTACTTGGATGTACTTCAAGTGCAGCTATTTGTGTTAAGGATGGCTATTTAAATGCTGAAACTGGGTATTCAGGAATTATGTCCTTCGGTGGCGATTTAGAAGTAGGCGTTGCTGCAAGTGAAAAGACTGAAAATGAGACTGCCAGAGAAATAGGTCGTCGTATTGCTAAAGAAGCAATGAAACAATTAAGTGTTAGAAGACCAGATTATTTCTTTATGACAGCATCACCAGCAGAGGAAGAAGAATACATTTTAGGTATTCAAGATGTAATAGGGGAAGTGCCAGTGTTTGGTGGTTCTGCTGCTGATAACACTGTTGAAGGTAAATGGTCTATCATTTGTGATGATAAGATATTTAGTGATGGATGTGCAATTGCATTATTTGCAACTGATGCTCCAATGGCTAATATTTATAAAGGTCAATTTACTGAAACTGAACAAGCTGGAATTATTACCAAAGTTGATGGTAAGAGAAAACTAGCTGAAATCGATCATGTACCTGCACTTGATAAATATATCGAGTGGACTGGATTTAAAAAGGATGAAGTAATGGGTGGAAACATGCTTGCTGCATCTATATTTGATCCATTAGGTGTAAAAGATCCAATCGGTAGAGTAACAGCTGTTCGTCATCCGATGGGTGCAAATGAAGATGGTTCATTAAGTATTGGTGCTAATATGGTTCCTAATACAGCTATTATTCATTTACACTTAGAACCAGATGAAATGGTTCAAGCAAATCCAAAAACAATCAAAGAAGTTGATGAAAAGATTGGTGGATCTGCAGACTCTTACTTCTTAGTACACTGTGGTGGAAGAAGACTAGGACTTCAACTAAAGGGTAAAGAAGAAGATATTTATCCAGCAGTTAAAAAAGTAACTGGTGATAAGGAATTCTTAATGGTATTTACATTTGGTGAATATGGTATTAATGAACACTCAGGTAACACTGTAGGTGGATTATCTTTATCATTTACTGGATTTAAGAAATAGGAGTATTTAATGAAGAGTTTAATTGGTAAGAATTGGGTAGATTCTTCGAATGGTGAAACTATTCAAGTAATGAATCCTGCTACTAATACATTAGTAGATACTGTTCCTAGTCTAACTGTTGAAGATATTAATAAGGCAGTTGATGAAGCATATGCTTCGCAAAAAGAATGGGAAGCAACTCCACTATTAAAAAGATGCGAATGTTTAATGAAGTTTAAAGACTTAGTTGAACAAAATAGTGCTGAGTTAGCAAAGCTATTATCAGATGAAACTGGTAAACCAATAAAGGAAGCTGTAGCAGAAATTGGAAATATTTCTATAGGCGTTCCTGCTTATGTTGAAAAGGTAAAACATGACTATGGTAATGTAGTACCTAGAGGAACTGAAGCTGGACAAGAAAATACTATCCAATATACTATGCAACAACCACTAGGAGTAGTTGTAGCTATAATTCCATTTAATTTCCCAAGTGATATTTTTATTAATAAAATACCACCTGCATTATTAATGGGTAATTCAGTTATTTTAAAACCTGCGAGTGTTAATCCTTTAACACTAACTAGATATGTTGAGTTATTAGTTGAAGCAGGGGTTCCAGCTGGTGTTATTGAAGTAGTTCACGGAGCTGGAAGTGTAGTTGGTACTGCACTTACTTCTAACCCTAAAGTTAATATGGTAACTTTAACTGGTTCTACTGAAGCAGGTATTGATGCAGCTAAAAAATGCGCTGATCATTGTGCTCACTCATCACTTGAATTAGGTGGTAATGATGCGATGATTATATGTGCAGATGGAGATTTAGATTTAGCTGTAAATGAAGTTGTCTGGGGTAGATTATATAACACTGGACAAGTATGTTGTGCATCTAAACGTTTCTTGGTAGAAAATTCTATTAAGGATGAATTTATTAAGAAAATGTCTGAAAAAATAGACACACTTAAAGTTGGTATGCCAAGTGATCCAACAAGTGATATTGGATGCTTAATTAGTGAAGCAGCAGCTATCGAAGTTGAAAAACAAGTTAATGATACTGTTGCTGAAGGCGCTAAGATAGTTAAAGGTGGAGGAAGAAATGGTGCTTTCTATCAACCTACAATCTTAGATGGTGTAACTAAAGAAATGAATGTTGCTAAAGATATGGAAATCTTTGGACCAGTAATCCCGGTTATCGGATTTGATACTATCGAAGAAGCTTTAGAAATAGCTAACCAATCTAAATATGGTTTAAGTGGTGGTATTATAACAAATAATATGAATAAAGCATTCAAAGCTGCTGAAAAATGTGAATCAGGTGGATTCGTAATTAATGGAGCTAGTTTCTTTAGATCATTTGAACAACCATTTGGTGGTTGGAAGTATTCTGGAATCGGTAATGAAGGTATAATGACTACATTACATGAGATGTCTAGAACTAAAACTGTTATTTTAAAAAATATAATGAAATAGGAGTTTAAGGAACCTTTAATGGTTCCTTTTTTGTTTGTATGCTATAATGGATTAGGATGGTGATGATAAATGTACAATAGATTAAAAAGTTTATTAAATAATTCATATAGTCCTTATTACAATTTTCCAGTTTCTGCGATTGTTGTTATGAAGGATGGAAATACATTTGAAGGTGTTAATGTAGAAAATGCAAATGGTACATCAATTTGTGCTGAAAGACATGCAATTGGTGCTGCTATAGCTCATGGATATAAAAAAGGTGATTTTAAAAGTATTTATGTAATGCTTTCTAATGGTGAATTTGGTACTCCTTGTTTTGCATGTAGACAAGTTATTTTAGAATTCTTTAAAAAAGATGATAAAGTAATTTCAGTTAATAGTGAAGGAGAAGAAAAAGAATTTACTGTTGGTGAATTATGTCCATATCCATTTGATTCTGAGGATTTAAAGTAGAAAAATGAAAAAGGTCGTTATATTTGGTGGGGGTACAGGCCTTTCACAATTACTTAAAGGATTAAAAGAATTTCCAATAGATGTTACTGCGGTTGTTACGGTTGCAGATAATGGAAGAAGTACTGGTAAACTTAGAAATGAATTTAATATACCTGCGGTGGGTGATATTACTAAAGTACTACTTTCTATGTCTAATGTAGATGATGATATTAAAGAGTTAATGAATTATAGATTTGAAAAAGGAACTGAGTTAGAAACTCATTCAATTAAAAATCTTATAATGACTTCATTACTTGAGATGAAGGGTGACTTTAAACATTCAATTCCCACGATGGCTAAAATGTTAAATATTAAAGGTAATGTTTTACCTATAACTGAAGAGAATGTTGATTTAGTAGGTATTACTAAAAAGGGTGAAGAAATAGTTGGTGAAGAAGAACTAACTAAAGATCCTAGAAAAATAGTTAAAGTAAAATATAATAAGAAGATAAGTTTGTCTCAAGATATTAAAAAAGCTATTAATAATGCTGATTTAATTGTATTTTCATCTGGATCACTTCTTACAAGTGTTATTCCTAACTTACTTGTAGATGGTATCGTAAATGAAATTAATAATTCTAAAGCTAAAAAGATATATGTATGTAATTTGGTTACTCAACCTGGTGAAACTGATAACTTTAAAGTTTCAGATCATATTAAATATCTTGAAAAGTATTTAGGCAAGAATGGAATAGATGCAGTTATAGCTAATAGTGTTAAAATGTCTAATTATATTGTTAAGAAGTATGCGTCTTTAGAACAAAAAGATCCAGTTAAATTAGATGAATCAACATTAAAGAAAATGAATGTTGATGTTATTAAAGATAAAATATGGAAAATTGAAGATGGATATTTAAGACATGATGCATTAAAAACTGCATATTTAATATTTTCTTATATTATGGATAACGAATAGAGACTTTAAGTCTCTTTTTTTGTCAAAGTAAAAGTAAAGTAAATGTCCGTTTCATTTATTCTTGCCTTGTTTTTGTTATAATATTATTAGAATAGCGTGGAAAGGTAGGCAGTTATGAACAATAAATTTTATAAATTTGTTTTTATTATTTTTTGTATGTGTATATTTCCTACATTTGTAAACGCTTCTTATTATTGTAGAGTTCAAGATGGTAGAACACAAGTAAGAGTTAGAAAAGACTATAACAACAGTAATGCTGTATATGCTTATGTTAATGGTGGAGCAACATTTGAAATGCCTAGCAATCAAATTGTTGCTACTAATAGTGATTGTTCTGCTGGTTGGTACAAAGTTGATTATGAAGGTAATACTGGTTATATTTGTGCATCAATGGTAGATGTTTATGAACGAAATGATACACCAGTTATTGATAATACTGAAGCAAGAACTGCTTGTGAAGCAGATTTGAAAGCTAAAGGATTCCCATCTTCTTATTGGAGTGGATTATGTTCTTTAAAAGTTAAATATTCAAACTGGGATTTCCGACCTGTTAATACTGGATTAGATTATGCTGATGCAGTAGCTAATGAAAGTAAGTGTGGGAAAAATACTATTACTAATAAAGCTAATGCAGAATATATTGATACATCATGTTCTTCAGGATTAGATTCAGGTAGTGCACATGCATCAAGTAAAGCAATCGCATATTATTTAAATCCATTGAACTTCTTAAATGAAGATACAATCTTTATGTTTGAAGATCAATATATTAATAAAAATATAAGTACAGATAGTTATACTTCTGCGGCTGGTAAGACTTTTAATAAGAAAACTGCTGATGCTATTCCTTATATGTTAGAAATGGTATCGAATGCTTCTAATGAAAGTGGTTTAAGTCAAATGGCTATTTCAGCAAGATTCAAAAAAGAATTAGGTACTGGTTTTGCTAGTAATGGATTAATGTATTGTATTATTGCTGGTAATTATACAACTAAATACCATTGGTATTATGGAGTTAATGCAAATCCTACATGGAAAGAAAATGATCCAACTAATAGAGTAAATTTAGATTTATATTATAACTGGTTTAATATTGGAGCTAATGATGGTTCTGATGTAACTAAGAGATCATTTGCTTTTGCTGTTAGAAGCGGTTGGGGTGGAACTAATGATCAAAAAACTAATCGTCAATTGGCGATGACTGGTGGTTCTAAATGGATTGTTAATAACTATTTGTCCATTGGTCAAAATACTGTTTATTTTAATAAATTTAATACTCATCCCAATTTAACGAGTAGTTTATATGAACATCAATATATGTCTGATATTAAAGCACCTGAAGCTGAGTCAAAGATTGTATATAATGCGTATAAATCAACAAATATGTTAAATAGTAATTTTGTATTTTATATACCAATTTATTCAAATTTAGGAGCAGCTATTAATAATGAACCAGATGGTGCTACTAATGAAGATGTTATTAATGATAGTGGTGGTATTTCACCGGCTACTATGGTTGTTAGTAGTGGATTTAAATTAAATAATAATATTATTACTGGTATTAACCCAGGAACTAGTATGACTGATATTAAAAATAAAATTACTGCCATTGGTGGTTCAGTATTAAGTAGTAATAATGGTTTAGCTGGAACTGGTACAAGAATTACAATTAGTAATGGTACTAGCTCTGCAGAATTTGTAATTGTTGTTAAGGGTGATACATCAGGTGATGGTGTTATTAATGCTTTAGACTTATTACAAGTTCAAAAGAATATCTTAGGTTTATATGATTTAAAGAATGAATATAAATTAGCAGGTGATACATCAGGTGATGGTAACATCAATGCTTTAGATTTATTACAAGTACAAAAACAAATTTTAGGTTCATATACAATCGAACAATAAGGAGGGTAATATGAAAAAAATAATAAGAATATTATTATTAATGATGATTGCATTAATTCCAGGAGTTGCTAATGCAGCAAGTGGTAGCATTAGCGTTAGTGCATCAAATACTGTAATGTTAGGTAATACTGTTACAGTAACAGTAAAACTATCAAGTAGTGCTGCTATTGGTTCATGGGAAATGGATTTAAACTATGACAAATCATATTTACAATTAACTAAGAGTGGTGCTGAATCTGGTGGTACAAGAATGGCTAACTCTGTTTCTAGTGGTATTAAGAGTAAGAGTTATACATTTACTTTTAAAACATTAAAAACTGGTACTACTAAAGTTAGTGTTGGTTCATATTTAGCATATGACTTTGATACAATGTCACAAATTAGTTTATCATCTAGTTCAAAATCAATTAGTATTAAAACTAAAGAACAAATTGAAGCAACATATTCTGATAATGCATTTCTTAGTTCTTTAACAGTTGGAGATTATGCTTTAAATCCTGTATTTGATAAAAATACTTTTGAATATACAGTTGAAGTAGAACCTGATAAAGAATCTGTAACTATTGATGCTAAAAAAGCTGATAGTAATGCATCTGTTTCTGGTACTGGAGATGTTACTTTATTTGAAGGAAGTAATAAGTTTGAAATAGTAGTTACTGCTCAAAAAGGTAATACTAATAAATATGTTTTAAATATTATTAGAAAAGAATTAGAACCAGTTTCAGTATCTGTTGGTGGTAAAGATTATATGTTAGTTAGAAATGCTAAAGCATTGGAAGAACATTATGGATTTACTTTATCTACAATTACATATAATGGTTATGAAGATGTTCCTGCTTTAGTAAATGATACTATTAATTATACAATCGTAGGTTTAAAAGATAATGATACAGTTAAAATGTTTATTTATGATAATGGTGTAATTACTCAAGAATATATTGAATTAAAAGATGGTAATACAATTATTACTCCATTAGAGATGAAAGATAGTGAAATATTTTCTAAGCATTATTCTTT
>JAILLM010000118.1 GCA_024693165.1 Bacilli bacterium
ATAAATACTCTTTTAATATATTATTTTTAAAATCCATATCATAATGTTTTCCCATAAAAATAACACCTCACTTTCTTGAGGTGTTATTCTATATTATTTTGGTCTTTTTTTAAAGTGTCAAAAATGGGGTTCACTCCATTACGTGGTTTTTTATTGCTTAAAACAAAATAAAAAAAGTCTAAATAGACTTTTTTATCCTTGTTGATCTTTTCTTTTATCATTCATGGCATTGTTATAAATTTGGTTTTGTAATTGTACAGCACCATATACTTGATTCCATAAACCTTGATTAGGGTTACCAATATTAGCATATAAAGTTTTATATTGATTATAAATTGGACTAGTATTTCCTTTACCATGATATAATGGTTCACATTCATTTACTAAAGTTCTTAATTGCTTTAAATCATTTTGTAATTGTTTTAAAGTTGTGTCCATTTGACCACCACTTTGAGTAAATGTTATAACTTCTTCATATTCATAAGACTTTTGAGTTTGATCCATAATAATAATCTCCTTTCAATAATTAAACTGTTTTATTTCCATTAGCTAATAAACGATTTAATTGGTCTAAATCTGACATTAATGTAGAGTCAGTAGACATGTGTTCATTAATAGCTTGAGTAGCAGTTTTTACTACATTACCATAACTTCTGCTAATAGCATCAACATTATTAGTCATAGTAGTAGTAATTTTATTCATTACACCTTTATAGTTAGAGAATCTTTCATACTTATTAACTAATGTATTGTAATCTCCTGATAAAGTTTGAATATCATTCTTAATATCATTAATTTTCTTTTCGATTTCACCTAATTTATTAAGAACTCCTCCATTACTTTGATTATCATAAGTAAAATTTTGGAATGCTTTAGCTTGTTTATCTAAACTTGCTTCACCTTTATCATAATAAGCTACTTCATTCATATTTCATTTTCTCCTTTCGACATAGATATCTTTCTACCATATCTTATATTCATTATATAATTATTTGCAATAAGAGTAAACATAAATAAAATTGTTTACAAAATTATTACATACTAAGAATCTTTATTCTTATCTGAAACTGCATTAGTGTTCATTAAATTAATAAGATCATAACTGTTTTTAGTATTAAACCACATAGTTCCAGAAGTACTATCTGTTCCTAACTTATCATATAAGTCTTTATAGCATTTATAAATTGAACTAGTATTTCCTTTACCATGAAATAATGGTTCACATTCATTAATAGTGGTTCTAAGTGTAACTAAATCATTTTGTAATTTAGTTAGTGCTTGGTCTAATTCTCCACCAGCACCAGTAAATTTAATTACTTCATCGTAATCGTATTCTTTTCGTGATTGGTCCATCTTTACCCTCTCCTATCATAAATATGATATCATAAAAATTCAAATAATAATATATATATTAAAAAAATGAAAAAAACTAGACAATAAAAAAATCCTAACTTGATAAAACAAATTAGGATTAATTTTAATAAAAAGCTAACTTAGTACCATTTTTTATAGTAGATTGATGAACTAATATATTCATATCATATACTTCACCAGTTCTCTTATTAATTAAAATACTATTCTTTTTAGGTTTATAAGTAGGCATAATATCATCAATTATTAATTTATTAAGCATTTCACATACATAATAAATTGATTTATTGTATGGTATTGTAACATCCATACTTATATCAAATTGAGGAAACGAAACTTCACAAATTAGTTTATATTTCATCTTCATCCTCCTTTTCAGTAAATTCTAATACTTGAGACAAGTATCCATTACCATTCTTAACAACATAACCTTCGTTTTCTGGTAATGCTTCTTTTTGTCTAATATCTCTAGAATTTAGATCAATAAACATTTGAGTATCATATGTATTACCAATTAAAATACCATGAGAATCCATTAATGTCTTAGCTAAACCTTTATCTCTAGCAACTTCTTTATAATCAGCGGCGATATCAGCAATTACAAAATCAAATAATTGTAATTCTCTAATTTTATCAACCATTGATGAGAAATCATCAGTAGCATCACCAATCATATTAAAGCAAGCTGAAGTTTCATGTAATACAATTAAACTTCTCTTACCAGGATTGTATGCAGTCTTATCAGTCATAGCAGAATACTTTTCATATTCTTGATTAACAAAAATCTTTAAGTTATTAAATGTATTCTTTAATTCAGAAGAATCAACATATGTAATATTTTTAAATCTTTGACCTTTCATAGATTCATTAGCATCAAATAAATATACCTTATTAGTATCAGTTACTAATGTATCTAATTCAGCATAGAATGTCTTACAATACTCAGATAAATTAAACTTCTTAGGAGCAAGTATTAATGTACCAAAGTTTGCTTGTAAATCCATATAAATTGGTTCAATAGATGCTTTACTGTATCCAACACATATATTATTAAGAGAAATCTTATCCATTGAAATATGATTAACAGTAATACTCTTAGGAACCATAGGTAATGGAATAGCTTTAGTCTTATAGTAATTATTTAATGTAGTATTAACATTCTTAATAATTGCTTGTAACTTATCAGGTTCATAAATAGAAGCAGTTTGATATTCATAAACAATTTTATTAATAGCAAGTAAACCTCTACCCTTTAAATTTTTAGGAATAACACCTTTAGCAGCATTTCCTAATACATTAGAATATTCATCATTTGCAATCTTAGTAGTTAATACTTGAGGGAATGCTTCCATAGCTTTTCCTCTTAATACAGTTTGTTCTACTGAAGAAACTACAAATACAATTCCATATTTAGCACATTCTTTATATAAAGAATATAATCCATCAAATTCATCTTCTAAGTTTTCTTTTAGATTTTCAATTGAGTTAATAATGAATAACATAATTGGATCTTTTTCTTTAGAATATTTAATATGTGAATCATAGCTACCACCAAATTCACGATATTTACGTTTTCTTTCAGCAAAGATTTTTTTAGCAAATCTAAATGTATTCTTAATCTTTTCTACTTCACTCATGTAAGTAACACTACCAACATGTGGAGAATCTTTAAACATTGCTAAAGTTTCAGCACCAAAGTCGCAAATATAAATATTAACTTCTTGTGGAGTAAAAGTAGTAATAATTGAATAAATCATAGTTTGAAGTAATTGTTCCTTACCAGAACCAGATACTCCAGTAATATAAGTATTACCTTTATTTAAATCAAGTTGTAATACTGATTGTTTTTGTTCAAAAGGATTATCATATTCACCAATAATAGGATTTATTCTAAATGGTATTCTTGTAGTATTATATTTCTTCTTCAAATTATCAACATAGATTATTTCAGGAATAGCTTCTAGCCATAACTTTCTAATCTTCATAGTCTTTTGTTTTGAAATATTAGATACATAAAGAATAATATTTAATAATTCTTCACCATGAACATCTTGATTAATTTGATTATTATCAGCAACTATCATATCAGCTGAATCAATTTCTTCACCAGTTTGTCCTAAGATAGTTACACTAGTATCAACTTCTTTTTTAACAATTTTAGTAGGTTTATATAAACCTCCAGCATAAGCAGATTGACCTAAAGTAAATACTTCATCTAAACCTACTAGCATATAGAATGCACCAGTTTGATGTAAGTATGCTGCATCATCTACATTAATCATATCTTTAGAGTCTGCTTTATCTTGAACTCTCAAACAAATCTTAAATTTAGAGTTTGATTTAATTTGTTCATCAACAACACCAGCAGGTTTTTGAGTAGCAAGAATTAAGTGAATTCCTAAAGAACGTCCAATACGTGCAATTGAAACTAATTGCTCCAAGAACTCAGGTTCTTGTGCTTTTAATTCCGCAAACTCATCACTTATGATAAATAAATGTGATAAAGGTTCATCTAACATACCTTTTCTATAATATTGTTGATATTTATAAATATTCATTGAAGAGTCATTTAACTTTTCACGAGCTTCATTAAACATTCTTTGTCTACGTTTAGATTCTGCTTCTAAGGAAGCTAAACTTCTTCTTATTTCTGATTTATCAAGGTTTGTAATTGTACCAACTAAGTGAGGTAAATGCATTCCTGTTTCTTTATTATCAAACGAACCAGCAAGTCCACCACCTTTATAGTCGATAAGTACAAATTGTACTTCTTCAGGTGAAAAGTTAACACATAAAGATAAGATATATGTAATTAACCATTCTGATTTACCCGAACCAGTAGTACCAGCAACTAAACCATGAGGTCCATAAGCTTTTTCATGAATATCGAAATTAAAGATATTACCACTTTGATCAATACCTACTGGAACAGCTAAACTATTAACTGGATTATTTTGAATCCATCTATCACCAGAGTTTAATTGTTCAACATTACCAACATCATACATAGCTAAGAATCCAACGCTCTTAGGAAGTTCATGTTTATCTAATGGAACATCTACATAAATATTAGCAAGTTCTCTGAAACAATCTTCAACATTAATTGTAGTATTTAATTCAGCAGTAAAATGTAATTGATTATTTTCATCAAGATCATTTTTAAATAATCCTGAATTTTCTTTATCTATATTAATAAATGTAGAACATTGACTAGGAAGATTAGCAATTCTATTATTTTTAATTAATAATGAGAATCCTAAGTTAACACCTGTATTTAATATTTGATTAATACCTTCAAATTGTTTAGCGTCATTAATGTTATCTGTTATTACTAAGAAATAAGGTAAGAAATTAGTATAAGTAGTTCCATCATCATCGTCACCCTTATCTTTTAAAGCGCCTTTTCTTTCTTTAATAACATTTTCAATATAAGAAGATAATCTCTTCTTTTCATCTATAGTTCTACAAATAAAACGAGTTGTATGAGAATTATCCCAACAATGTGGAAGATATTTTAAATAATCCCAATCATGATATTTAGTATTATCAGTAAATACTATAATCTTTAATTCACTATATAAATGGAATGTAGCAATTTGTAAAAGAATACTTTCAAAGAATAATCTTAAATCACCTGCATTACCAATAATAGCAGTAATTCTATTTTGAACTAATGAAGTATTAACCGGAACATCATCAACATAAGATACTCTCTTAATTAAATCATGTAGTTCTGATTCTAATGCACTTTCATCTGTTCCAAATCCTTTAGAATCATATCTAAAATTAATTCTAGGAGGAACAATACCAATACCAACTCTAACTTGTAAGAAGTCATCATCGAATAATGTTTTTTCCCATAAATTTCTTTTTCTTCTAAAGATAATTTGTTGGCATTCTTCAAGAGAAACATTATTTTCAATTAATATTTGTTTTTGTTCTGCAATGATTTCATTAATTTCTTTTTCTTTAGTTACTAAATACTTTCTATAGTTTTTAGTATTAAAGATTCTCATCTTTGCATTTTCTTTCTTTTGATACCTTCTAGTTAAAGTAGGCCATAACAACGCACTTATTGTCATAATTACTGACATTAAGATTGAAGGCATAACTTGAGCCAATGTAGATTGACCAGCAAATACACTAGATAAACTAGTAAACATAGTAAATCCAGATGTAATAAACATAGTTAATTGTGGTCCAAGTGTTAAAATTGCAGGCATAACCTTTGGAGGATTAACATTTGGTGGACTAGCAAATTCTATTTCTCTTTCTTTAAGAATAGATCTAAATCTTGGAGATCTTTGGAATTTATCATCACCAAATACTTCTTTATCATCTTCAAGTTCTAATACACCTTGGCGAATTTCTTGAGTAATAGGTTGTTTCTTATCAAAAGTTCCATTATTTAATTGAACAGTATAGTTATTTAATAAACCAGCAACTACAACTGTGTCACCTAAACAAAATACTTTTAAACCACCAACAAATATTACATCACCATGGTCTACTCTTTTTCTTTTAACAAGTCTATCATTAACATAAACATAATCATCTATAGACTCTAAGAACCACATTCCTTTATCACTTAATAAAGAATATGCATGATTTCTTAAATAAGGTGAATTATAACAAATATCACAATCAGAAGCCTTACCAATTACTATTTTATTTTTCTTAGGTTTTATTTCAATTGAATTTTCTACATTAGAAGAATATATATAAACAGTAATAATAGTTTGATCAACAATATTTTTAATATTAAATACTGTTCCAATAGAAACTATACAACTAGCAACTACACCTTTATCAGTTTGAATTTCAAAGTTATGATTTGCATTGAATTGTAATTTATTATCAACATAAACTATATTACCAATAACGTCGTTAAAGTAATCTCTTATTTGATAATCACCGTCAGGAGTATCAGATAAAAAAACTTTAAAAAGCATGTTTTTACTAATAACAGCAACTACCATTAATACTCCTCCTTATTCTATATAATAATACCATAATAAAAAAGAAATATAAATGTAAATAAGGTAAAAAAATAGTTTATATTAAATATAAATATGATAATCTTTTATTAGGAGGATTATTATGAATCAAGATATTAATAATGAAAATTTAGTACAAAATCAAGTAGATAATACTATATATCAAAATACAAATGTAGTGCCACAAACTGAACCTGTTAAGGAACAAGTACAAGCACCTGTTCAACAAGAAGTTATGGCACCTACTCCAATAGAACAAACAGAAGTTATTCAAGAAGAAGTTTCTAAAACTGAAGAACCTAAAAAATCTAAAATAATAGTTTTAGATGAAGACCCAGTTAAATTTGAAGTTCAACAAGTTGAAGTAGCTAACGTAGATGTTCCAACTGAACAACCACAAGAAGAAAAGAAAGAAGAATTACCACAAGTTCAAACAGGTAATATTCAATTCTAACTAGACATAAGTCTAGTTTTTTATTTGGTTTTATTGAGATAAATTCTAAAATAATTTATAATTCTTATAGAATAGGAAGATATAAATGGATATATATATTAAGATATTTATTATTTATTCAGTTATTTATTTAATCATCTTTAAAGTATCTTTATATAAGATATTCATTAAAGAAAGACATAAAGGATGGGAATCATTAATAACAATTTATGATTTATGGACCTATTTTTCCTTTATAAGAACACCTAAATGGGTATCTATTGTTCCACCTTTAAATATTATTGCTTTTATTGTATCTCCATACAATTTAGCAAAGCAATTTGATTTAAAAAGATATACATGGTGGTTAGCAGTAATCTTCCCATTTGTATTTGTACCTTATATAGCATTCTCAAAAGAAAGAGATAAGTATTTAGAAATTGAAAAGAATTATTACAAGACACAAGCAGATATAGATAAACTTGAAGAAAAACTAATAAGTAATAAAGATGAACTAGAAGCAGCAACAGCATCTAAAAAAGATGAACTAGTTGATATTAAACCAAACGTATCAGTTGAAGAGTTTAACTTTAAAGATGAATTGGTTGATGAAAAACCTGAAGAAATAAAAGAGTTCAAACCTGATCCTGCTATTAATGAAAAATTAAAACAAAACATCAATAATGATTTAGCAATTGATGAAGTAGTTAACCTAGCAGAATATACAAATACTAACGAAACAATAGAAACTTTCGAAGAAGAAGAAAGAGATACTTCAGTATTAGATAATAAAGTAGGTAATACTGAAATAGATACTTTAGATTCAACAGTATCTAAACAAACTCAAAGTAATCCTGCAAAACAAATACAAGACTATAAAGCAGTTGGCCCAAGTAATGAAGCAATTGCTTTTGGTGGTAAAGAACAAATTGAACATACCGCTGAAGCAAAGCAAGATGGACTTAAATGTCCAAGATGTGGTGCTAGCTTAATTGGTGCTAGAGGTATCTGTCCAGGCTGCGGAATGAAATTATAAAAAGAACACATAAGTGTTCTTTATTTTTTTGTATTATTTAATTCTTGATAATACATAACAATCTCAGGATCATAATATCGAATTTGACCACTAGGAAGCATTAACATTCTTACAATTCCTAAGTTATCAACAAACTCTAAATTATGAGAAACAACTAACATAGTGCCTTCATAATTTTTAAAAGTATCAGCAATTATCTTTTGTGTTTCTGGATCTAAGTGGTTTGTTGGTTCATCTAGAATTAATAGATTTGCACCTGTTAACGCAAGCTTAGCTAAAGCTACTCTACTTCTCTCACCTGGAGATAAAACACTAACATTTTTAAATACATCTTCACCACTAAATAAGAAATTACCTAAAAAACTTCTTAGATCTCTTAATCCTAAACCAGTATTCTTAAAATTATCAATAATACTCTTTTCATTATCTAAAAGTTCATGTTCTTGCGCATAATAACCAATCTCAGTTTTATCACCGATTGTTATATCACCAGATAAAGGTTCTAAATAACAAATAAGTAATTTTAATAAAGTAGATTTACCAATACCATTTTCACCTACTATTAAAAATTTTTCTCCTCTTGATAAATCAAAAGTCAAATCATTAATTAGTATATTATTCTTATCATAACCAAAAGTTAAACCTTCAGTTTTTAAAGGTACTATTCCACTTGGATGATTCATACTAATTTTAAAATTAGTAAATTTCTTTTTCTTTTCTAAAACTACTTTTTCTTTTTCAAGTTTTTCTAATTTTTTAATTCTATCCTTTGCGATATTAGCTTTCTTTTCATTACCACCAATATATTTAGCAATAATAGCTTTTAACTTTTCTTCTTCAGCAAGTTGTTTTTCTAATATTCTTTCTTGAGTTTTAAGTCTTTCATTTCTAATCTTCATATATTTCTCATAATTTCCTGGATATAGTTCCATCTTATGAGTAGTCTTATCAACATAAAGAATACTTGAAGTAACTTCATTTAAGAAATCAACATCATGTGAAATAACTAAAACTGTACCTCTATAATTTTTTAAATAAGTAATAATATAATCTTTAGTATCTACATCTAGATGGTTTGTAGGTTCATCTAAAAGTAACACTTCAGGATTAGAATATAAAAGTCTAGCAAATGCAATCTTACTCTTTTGACCACCAGATAAATTACAAAGATTCATATCTAATAACTTATCATCAATATTCATACCATCTATTATTTTAAGTAAAATACTTTCTGCTCTATATTGATCATAATAATCGAGTTTATTTTGAATCTTACTTATTTTATTCATTATATAATTTAATTTCTTTTCATCTTTTTCAAGTGAAGCATCTAAATATGCTTGAGCTAAATCTTCTTCAAGTTTCTTTATTGGTCTTCCTGATAATAAAAATTCAAATACACTTATTTCCATTGATGGAATCTCATCGCTAATTACTTGTGGAAGAAAACCAATTCTTGTACCAGGTTTCATTATTATCTTTCCAGAATCAGGTTCAATTTTGCCCATAATAAGTTTAAAAAATGTTGATTTACCAGCTCCATTAACGCCAATAATACCTACATGCTCATTATCTTTTATTTGAAGAGTAACATCTTCAAATATTTGTTGTAATCCAAAATTCATAGTTAAGTTCTTAATATTCATGAGTTACCCACCTTCTCCTTAAGTATAATAACATAAATAAAAAAGAGAATACAATTAATATTGTATTCCCCAAATAACATGTTCTTTAGCTGGTTTTCCACAACAAACACATTTATCATCAATTTTTTCACCATCTGGAACGATACATCTAGATTTACATCCTTTGATTTCTTTAATCTTAGCTTCACATTCAGGATCTCCACACCACATAGCGTGTATAAATCCTGGTTGAGTATTAAGAATTCTTTCCATATCTTCCATATTATGTGCTTCGAATGTTAAAGCATCTCTTCTTTCTTTAGCTTTTTCATACATATCATGTTGAATAGTTTCAAGTAAATCTTGAGTATACTTAACAATATCTAATCCGTCTAAAGAAACTTGAATCTTTTCACCAGTATCTCTTCTTGCAAAAGTAATTTTGTTTTCAGCTAAGTCTCTAGCACCAACTTCAATTCTTACTGGTATTCCATTAACTTCAGCTTCAGCAAATTTAAATCCAGGAGATTTATCTGTATTATCAACATAAGCTGTAATATCATTCTTTAATAATTCTTGTTTATATTGTTCAGCAAGTTCAAATACTCTATCATCTTTACCAATTGGAATTAAAACTACTTGTTTTGGAGCAATTCTTGGAGGTAAAACTAATCCTCTATCATCACTATGAACCATGATTAATCCACCAATCATTCTAGTAGTAGTTCCCCAAGAAGTTTGGTATACATATTCAAGTTTATTTTCTTTATTTAAGAACTTGACATCATATGCTTCAGCAAACTTTTGACCAAAGTAATGAGACGTACCTGATTGTAAAGCAACACCATTATACATAAGCGCTTCATTAGTTAATGTGTATTCAGCACCTGCAAATTTTTCTTTTTCAGTCTTTACACCAGTTACAGATGGAATAGCTAAGATTTCATGATGGAACCACTTATAAACTTCCATCATTTGATCTGTTTCTTTTTTAGCTTCTTCTTCAGTAGCATGAATAGTATGACCTTCTTGCCACCAGAATTCTCTTGATCTTAAGAATGGTCTAGTTTCTTTTTCCCATCTAATTACAGAACACCATTGATTATATAATTTTGGTAAATCTCTATAAGATGCAATATGATCTTTATAATAATCACAAAATACAGTTTCAGATGTTGGTCTAAAAGCAAGTCTTTCTTCTAATTCTTTAGAACCACCATGAGTAACCCATGCAACTTCAGGAGCAAAACCTTGAACAAGTTCTCCTTCTTTCTTTAAAAGATTTTCTGGAAT
Organism: Bacilli bacterium; assembly: GCA_024693165.1. Classification (GTDB taxonomy): domain Bacteria; phylum Bacillota_I; class Bacilli_A; order RF39; family UBA660; genus UBA6985. The sequence goes on from JAILLM010000118.1 coordinate 10,756, forward strand.
TAATACAGGCATAGCAACATTAACATGTCCTAATTCTTTAAATTTCTTATCAAGAATACTTACCATCTTTTCCCAAATTGCATATCCATTAGGTTCTACAACCATAAATCCTTTAACAGATGAATAATCACATAACTTAGCAGCTCTTACAACATCTGTATACCATTGTGCAAAATCCTTATCTCTTTCAGTAATAGCATTATTAGCCATATATATACCTTCTTTCTATAAAATAAAAAAAGGAATAGTACAAGGAGTGCATAAAGCACGGTACCATCCCTTTGATTAACTTAATTATTTTTAACGGAATTACCCGAGAATGTTTTCATTCTACTCCGAGGTAGGAATATATATATTATATAATCTAGTTCACACTATCCTAGAATCACTTTTACAGGGAATATAAATATTATGTCCTCTTCACTGATTTACATAAGTAATATAACATATTTTTATCATTTGTCAATAAAACTATCTCTTTTTACCTCTTAGTTTCTCAGTTAAATCAACAACAGAATCATTAACAATTAAAACAGTCTTAACTATACCATTTTCAACATAGTCAATCTTTCCTCTAATATCTAAATCAGGGAAACTTTTCTTAAGTCTTCTAAATACATAAGAGTTATTCTCTAACCATTTAGATATCTTAGATCTAATTCTTGGAGTATTATCTTTAGCACTAGTTCTAATCTTTCTTTTAATCTTAACAAGTACTTTAACAGTAACAATAAAATCTAAAAGAACAAAGAATACAAATATACCAACAATAATAACATTTAATACATATGGACTATGATCAATCACATAATTAAAGAATGGATTTAATACATAAACAACAAGTAATCCAAGTAATCCAAATGGAATCATTGTATTAGCGCATATTCTTCCATTTATATTAAACTTTCTTCGAGAATAATCCCACCATCTTGTCTTAAAGAATACTTCCATAATCCATGAAGTGAAATATTCTAATACAGAACAAACAGCAATTGCTTTAATAAATACAATGATAAAATTATCTGTTTGTTTAGTAACTAATAGAATTAATAATACACCAATACCATATATAGGTAAGATTGGTCCAATTAAGAATCCTCTATTAACAAACTTTCTATCATCAATTATTTTGGCAACAACTTCAATGCACCATCCAATAAAAGCATAGATAAAAAATAATAATATATATTTTACTACTAGTTCCACTTGCATCATCCTCAATTTAATTATACAAAAATAAAAAGTAATATTCAAATGAATTGAATATTACTAATTAGATATCATACTATTATCATCAAAATGTATGTTAATTAATTTTCTAGATGCTAAATAATCACATAAGTGAACAAATACTTCTTCTTTAGTTTCTGGAACAGGAAGAATAGTCTTATCATATTGACTCTTATTCCATGGACCCATATGACTAGCAATTACACGAGCCATATATTCAGCATCTTCATAAGATAAATCCCATAATTCATGATTATCCATAACAAACTTTGCCATTAATACAGGATGAGCAAAATTTGTATATTTTTCTTTTTCAAAATTATATTTTAATCCATCATGAATAAGTAAACTCATTAATAATAAATCTTTTTGATGACTTGAAAAATGATCACCAAATAAAGGATTATCTAAAATATCTTTACCAATAAACATAGCAGCCTTAGAATGTCTCATTAGACCACCATCACCTGCTGCATAAACAGGATGATATTTACCTGTAGATGATGCTCCTTCATGGAACCAATAATTAGGTAAATATTCATCTAATATAAGTTTTAAACTTTCTTTTAATCCATCTTCTTTAATTAAAGATAGGCAATCACTAAATCTATTTTCAATATCTCTATTTTCCATTAAACACTCCTTTTTATTTCTTTTTCTTTGTCGTATTAGGTTCTGCGATAACAGTTGTAGTTGTTGTTTCTTTATTATCTTTATTCTTTTTATCAATATATTTTTTCATTATATCAACTCTATCACTTTTCTTTTTAGCTAATTCTTTAGCTAGTACTTCTTTAACTGTATCTTCATTATATTCAGCATATCCGATAGAAACCGAATCTCCAACTATCATATAAGGAACACCTGATGTATCCTTATTACCAACTAATTCAGCAACTTCTAACCACATTTTTGCATTGTCTTTGTTTTTCCATACTTCAAATTCATATACATTATAATCATATGGATGTTCATTAACATAGGTCTTAAGAACTTTTGTTAAAGCTGCACAATGAGGACAAGTGTCTCCTCTGAAGATATAAACATTAACTTTATCATCAAATTTAATATCTTCTAAATTAGTATCAGCATTAAAGTCACCATTAGTTAATACTTGAATGTTACTTCCATTATCACTAAAATTAAACATAATCCAAGCTGGTTTAAATAACATTAATATTCCAAGTAAAGCCATAAATATTCCACCAATTAAATGACTCCATTTAGTATATTTATTACTAATACCAGTAACTCTTAGAGTAGTCATGGCAATAATAAACACTATAAAATCATCAATCATAAAGAATATTAAATATAATAAAATATAAATCATATAATGTAATACATTTAAAGTATTAATTGCTAAAACTTGAGTAAATACTACTGGAATACCAAGTGAGCATAATAATTCTAGTAAATTAACACCAGCAGCTAGAACAATAATACCGATTAAAGCTAAACCAAATGATTTTTCACTAACTATCTTTCTAATAGCTGTCATAATCCTAGTTCTTTTCTTTTCATCAGTAACGTCACAACCAACATCATCATTTAATAACTTAAAGAATCTATATACATTAACAATACCAAATATTAAAGCAAATACTCCGATTGCAATTCTAATATAAATAATTCCACTAAGTATCATAGCAACATTTAACCAAGATACCATGAATACTAAATAAATAAGTGCACTAGTAAGCAAGAATGCAGAACCTAATATCCACATCTTCTTTCTATCTTTCATTTCAATTAACATTAATATTAAGAATACTAATATCCACATAGCACACGGATTAAATCCATCTACTAAACCAAGAATAATTGAAAGTAATGGTAAACTAACACTTTTAGCATTAAAGTCTCCTAAGATAGAAACTCTATAATTTTCACTAGCTTTAGTAGCAGCATCTGCAGCTCCGCCTTTCATAGTAAGAGCAGCAAGAACAATTAATCCAATAACAGCAACTACAGTTAAAACAATACCAATAATTAAACCAGTATGTTTTTCTTTTTCTTCAATTTGATAAATTGAATCAATCGCATGTTTATTTGACACTTTCTTAGCCATTAATAACACCACCTTCAATAAAGAATTTTTCTAGATCTTTATTTCCTTTTTCACCAATTAATCTAGCAACTTCTTTGTCTCCATTAAAGATAATATAAACCGGTAATTTTTCACCAACATTATAATTCTTAATTTCTTCTTTATTTTGATCAGCATCTAAATTAATTATTTCTACTCCATCAGCAAATCTAGATTCAAATGATTCAATCTTAGATTTCATTAATATACATGATAAACACCAAGATGCAGTAATCTTAACAAACTTCATTTCTATCACCCACAAGTATTATATATTATAAACAACTAATTTCATAATAAAACTTAAGTTGAAGTACTCAACTTGCAGTTTAGAAAACAAAAAAACGTTAAAAATAACGTTTTCTTAATTCTTTTTCACTCATAGCTTTAATATTACTATTTATTAAATTTATATATCTATCATAATCAATTGATTTGAAAATATTACTTGTTAAATTATAAGAATAATATAAAGGTTCA